>NZ_BAAGSP010000031.1:0-33350 GCF_054782375.1 Yaniella soli | reverse complement strand
CTCACGATGCAGCAGTTGCCATCGGCTAGGAGTTAAACCATCTTCTCCTCCAGAGGACTTCCACCTCCAAGTAAGTGCCCATGCCGGGCGTACAATACTTGTGGCCGCTACCAAAAGGTAGCGGCCACATGCATGTATATACAGCGCGGTGCTGTAGCGGTGAACCTTAGGCAGACATCTTCTCGATGATGCTGTTGAGCGTCGCCGATGGGCGCATGACCTCTGAAGTCAGCTCGTCATTCGGATAGTAGTAGCCGTTGATGGAGACTTCCTTGCCCTGGACCTCATTGAGTTCGTTGACAATGACATCTTCGTTGGCTCGCAGTTCTTGAGCAACTGACTTCATGGCAGAAGCAAGCTCAGCATCTTCCGACTGTGCGGCGAGCGCTTCAGCCCAGAACAGTGCGACGTAGAAGTGCGAACCACGGTTGTCCAGCTCGCCAACCTTGCGTGATGGTGAGCGACCTTCTTCGAGGTAGAGGCCGGTACCGGCATCGAGCGCATCGGCGAGCACCTGGGCACGTGAGTTGTCAGTCGACGTGGCCAAGTGTTCAAATGAGACCGCCAGGGCCAGGAATTCACCCAGGGAGTCCCAGCGCAGGTGGTTTTGTTCCAGCAACTGTTCGACGTGTTTCGGTGCCGAACCGCCGGCACCGGTTTCGAACAGGCCGCCACCGTTGAGCAGTGGCACGATCGAGAGCATCTTGGCCGAGGTGCCCAGTTCCAGGATCGGGAACAGGTCGGTCAGGTAGTCACGCAGCACGTTACCGGTCACCGAGATGGTGTCCTCGCCGTTGCGGAGACGTTCGATGGTGTATTGGGTGGCACGTTCTGGCGCCATGATCTTGATTTCGAGACCATCGGTGTCGTGTTCTGGCAGGTAGGCTTTGACCTTCTCGATGATCTGCGCGTCGTGGGCGCGCTCAGCATCCAACCAGAAGATGGCCGGAGTCTGGGTCGCACGAGCACGTGTCACAGCCAGCTTGACCCAGTCACGGACAGGAACGTCTTTGGTCTGGGTAGCACGCCAGATGTCACCGGTGGCCACCTTGTGGCTTAGCAGCACGTTATCGGAGGAGTCCACGACTTCGACGGTGCCGTCGGAGTCCATGACGAAGGTCTTGTCGTGTGAGCCGTATTCTTCTGCTTTTTGGGCCATCAGACCAACGTTTGGCACGGTGCCCATGGTGGTCGGATCGAATGCACCGTTGGCGCGGCAGTCCTCGATGACCGCCTGGAACACACCCGCATATGTGGAGTCTGGGATGACGGCCAGGGTGTCCTGGGTGTCATCGTTTTTGTTCCACATTTTTCCACCCGAACGGATCATGGCCGGCATGGAAGCATCCACGATGACGTCCGATGGTACGTGGAGGTTGGTGATACCGCGGTGGGAGTTGACCATCGCCAGGTCTGGACCGTTGGCGTAGGCTTCAACGATTTCGTTGCGGATGCCTTCGGCAATATTGGTGTCGAGTTCCGACAGCCCGGATTCGATGCCGGCCAGGCCATTGTTGGCTGATAGGCCAGCTGCCTGCAGGTGGTTGCCAAATTTTTCGAAGACCTGTGGGAAGTAGGCTTTGACGATGTGCCCGAACAGCACCGGGTCAGACACCTTCATCATGGTGGCCTTCAGGTGTGCAGAAAACAGGACACCTTCGTCTTTGGCACGCTGGACCTGTTCGGCCAAGAAGGCATCCAGGGCCTTGGCCGACATGAATGTGGCATCGATGATTTCGTCTTTGAGGACCTTCAGGCCGTCTTTGAGCACGGTGATGTTGCCGTCGGCGTCGGTGTGACGGATCGTCAGGGTGTCGTTGTCAGACATGGTGACGGACTGCTCGTTGGAGAAGAAATCGTCTTGGCCCATGGTGGCCACATTGGTCTTGGAGTTTTTGGACCATTCACCCATCGAATGTGGGTTGTTCTTGGCGAACTGTTTCACGGCCCGTGGTGCGCGACGGTCGGAGTTTCCTTCACGCAAGACCGGGTTGACGGCCGATCCCATGGCGGTGGCGTAACGCTGCTGCACGTCGCGCTCTTGATCGTTAGTGACTTCGTATGGGTACTCTGGCAGATCGAATCCAGCCGCCTGGAGTTCTTTGACTGCGGCCACGAGCTGTGGAACCGAAGCCGAAATGTTCGGCAGCTTGATGATGTTCGCATCAGCTTCTTTGACGAGCTCCCCGAGTTCTGCGAGTGAGTCGTTGACCTGCTGGTCTTTTGGTAACACGTCGTTGAAGGCTGCCAGGATTCGGCCGGCTAGGGAGATATCCCGTGTTTCCAATTCCACACCGGCTTTGGCAGCGAATGCGCGCACGATGGGCAAGAAGGATGCTGTTGCCAACATTGGCGCTTCGTCGGTGTAGGTATAAATGATCTTCGACATATGTGAATAGTCTCCTCATGATTCAAGCGCCCGTAGGTGCCGGGCACCTCACAATTCCTCCCCTAATCTAACCCACCTGCGATGGCTGGCAGCTCAATTTGCTGTTTTTGGCCGGGAGTTAAGCCGCTTGCTGGAAAATATCCAAAGACGGTCTGGCGACGCCCCATTGGATACCGCCAGACCGTCATATGGGTCACTTGTGTGTGATGTTAGCGCGACTCGCCTGCCCGACGACGCCACACCAGTGCTGAACCGATGGCCAGCGCCAACACGCCGCCACCGACCAGCCATGCCAGCGCGGCCGAAGCACCGGTGTCCGCGAGGTTGCCACCGGCCTGTTCATTGGACGCGGCGTTATCACCGGACCCCTGTGCGGGGGTTTCAGGGTGTGCGGAGGCGTCCCCGCCGTCAGCAGCATCGGCGTTGTCCGAGCCTCCGGCGGTACCGTCTCCAGAATCTGGCTCGGTGCCTGGGCCCGTGCCTGGATCGCTTGGATTCCCATCCGGTCCCTCGTTTTCGTCTCCGGGAGTCTCAACACCATCGTCTGAACCTTCGTCTCCATCGTCTGACGGGAGCTCACCCTCGGCGGTGAAGGTCATCACGGGTGAGGCCACACTGCCACCGAAGTCATCGCTGACGCGGACATACCAGGAATGTTCGCCTGCGTCCCGGTCTTCCCAGACCATCGAGGCGGTGCCGGGTGTATCAATGTCTTCGACGGTACCGATTGGTGCATCTGTGAGCACCTCTGCACTAAACGCATCGGTGGACAGTTGACGCGAAGTCGGTTCGATAGCCAACTGGTCATAGGAGACCTCGAACTGCTGATCCGAGTAGGGGTCGTCGCCCTCGACCAACAGGGACGGATCGTCAGAATTGTACTGCTCCAATGAGGGTGAGTAAGTGCGCACCATCATCTGCTCACCGACGTTGTCGAAGTGCAGCATGCGCAGAAAGCCCTGGCCGCCCTCTGGCAGACCCTGATAATCAAACAGCATCGAAGTGACGGTACGGTCAGCCTCACCGTCGCCGTTATCATCGAAGTCATCGGTGCGGGTGTAGGCGTCGTGGTAGTGACCCGACATGACCATGGAGACGTTGGGGTTGGTCGCGACAACCTCATCCATGATGCGTTGCGGCACCGGCCCCAATCCGCCGGTGGTCAACATGAATTCGTGCAGGTTCACAACGCCCACACGGTCAGGGTGTGCTGCCAGGGTCTCGTTCATCCACTCGATTTCGGCGTCGCCTGGGTCCCAGCCCATTGCGATGACAATGAAGTCGATGCCGCCGGCTGAGAAGAGGTGGTAGCTGCCTCGATTGTCTTCATACGTGCCCGCGTACCACGGGTTATCGGCGTAGCGGTCGGCTCCGAAGTACTGGTTGAACAGCGAGTAGTCGACCTCACTGTTGAGCACGACGTCGTGGTTCCCGGCCAACACCGAGTACGGCAGACCGGCTTCATCGAGTTTGGCGTATTCGGGGTCAGCGTTCTCCCATTGGTCGTCCTTATCCATCTCATCGATTACGTCACCGGTGTGGAACAAAAACTGGATGTTCTTTTGCTCTCGTTCGGCGAGCAGGTAATCGTGGATGGCGGTCTGGTGATGTGGATAATCTTCGTTGTAGTACTGGGTATCGGATTCCCACGCCAGCGTGAAGTCATACTCGGAACGGTCAACATCGTCTGGATGGGCAGCTTCGACCTGGGATTCACGGGTGGTGAAGTCTTGGCCTGCAAACCCGTCGGAGTGCTGGACCAACACGGTCACCGTGCCATCTTTGGCGTACTGCTCGGCATCGACGGTGCTGCCAAGGCTAAAGGATTCCTCACCCGCGGTCTGTTGCATCGCCACCTGTGCTGCGGCCATTGTCCCGGGTGCATTGGCATCGTCCTGGCCGGTGATGTGACGGTCAATTTCGTCCCAACCCTGACCATCAGCGCCCAGTGCGTAGAGAGCCACTTGGGCGTCTGTTTCGGCGGCGCCGTCCCAGTTCAGGCGGATTTCTGAACCGTCGACGGCATCGTCGTCTACGTCGACCTCAAAGAGCTGGTATGGGAACTGGCTATCAGATTCCACCGTTGAGCTCAGACCATCCAGGGTCGTCATCGCTTCAACCTCGTCGGATGTCAGTGGTTCAGCAGCATCACGTTCTACAGATGCCGCATCGGACACTGTGCCAGACGAGGTGCGGACCGCATCCGAACTCAAGCCCGGACGCAGACCGCCGTAGAAGGTGGCATCCACCGAATCAGAGCTCGGGTCATCGACTTCAGCGGACAGTTCGACCTCGCCGGCGTCAACCGTGGCGTCATCGCTTGGGGTCAGCTCGCCGATGGTCGGGTTTTCTTCTGGGGTGCTGAAGGTTACGCTGCGCTGGGATTCGTTACCCAACGTATCGGTGGCCGTCACATCCAGCGTGTGCTCGCCTGCTGCAAGGTCCACCGAGGAGGTCTCATAGGGTAGCTCAATGTCTTCACCGTTGAGCTGTGCCGCCACGGTCTCTACACCGGCTCCGGCGTCTTCTGCGGTGGCGTCGATCGTGATGGGTCCGCGGGCCGGTTCGTCGTCTTGCACGCCTGAGACATCAATCTGCGGTCCGGTGTTATCGACCTGCACGGTACGGCGAACACTGTCATCACCATTGGCCAGCGACGCGGCTACAGTATGCTCGCCATCATCGACGGTGGTGGTATCCCACTGGTGGGCGGCACCGGTGAAGGCATCATCGGGAACGTCGAATGCAGCGTCATAGAATTCGAGCTTGCCGGCACTATCACCCATATCCATCCAGGCCTGCGGGTCATCCAGACCATTCGGTGTCAGCGTGCGACCATCCGGCAGAATCAGTCGCGGATTGCGGATGCGGAAGTCGTCGTTATTCTCGTCCGGATCAATTTCTGGGGCGGCTTTGGTGCCCGCATAGATCGACAGCGTGACGTCGCGGTCATCGGTGAGGTGTTCTAAGGGCACCGAGGTCGAGATGGTTTCGACGTTCTGGTAGGTGCCCTTATCGAAAATCTCTAGGATCTCGTCGCCGGCCAGCACACCGTTGCGGAAATAAGCGTCGGTCTGGGTGGTTTCAAACGCGAAGACCGGTTCGGCTTCCAGCGACGCGGTGGTGTCAACTGCTTCGTCATCGATACTGAGGTCGACGGGTTCGTCAACCGAATCCGATGCACCGATGACGGCGGTTGTGCCGGAGACCCACTGGTCCTCGTCAAGGTTCAGACGAACCGCCGCATCGTCGACACCTTCGGCTGTGACACGCTGGGTGTCAGTGGTGAGCTCGTTGGTGCCATCCGAGACCGTAAAGGAGTAGTCGTAGAACCGTTTGCCGGTCAGGTCTGCTTCCGGCAATTCGTAGGTGTAGGTGTGGTCATCCCCGGCGCGCAGTACGAACTGCTGTGCTGCGTCATCGGCGTTGGATTGCAGGTTCAAGGTGACCGTGCGGACCTGGACGTCATCGGTGATGCGGGCGGTAAATGCCATGCCGGTTTCCGGATCGATGGTGTCAAGCGTCTGGTCTTCAACCTGTGGGGCTGTCGAATCGGCAGGGGCAGGAACCGCCGAGGCTGGGGCCTGCGCTGGGTGGAGGGTGCCCGGAGTTGGATCCGCGCTGCCCCACAGCTGCTGGTTTTGCAGATCTGCTTCGTCTACACCAAAGTGCAGGCCCTGATCGGTCTCGACATCACGGACACCGTCCATGTTGTAGTAGCCGGTGTTGATCGGGAAGCCGGTGTTGGTTTCAATTTGCACCCCGCGAGCGCCACCATTGGCCATGCCGCCAACCGAAATTTCGGTCAGGGTCTCCCCCATGACCAGCTGGGTGTCGTAGAACGCGTTGAAATCGTCGACGGTGAGATCGTCGTTAGCACCATTTTTGATCCAATACACCAGACTTGCACCCGGCTGCACGGTGACATCCGATGGCGTCGCTGCCCACAGCGCGTTGCTGCCGGTGTCGGGGTACAGGTAGTTGAGGGTGTAGTCCGCCATCGAAATCGGGGTATCGGTGGTGTTGGTGATCTCGATGAATTCGTAACCATCGGCACCGCCAACGTTGGTGGAATCGACCACGAGTTCGGTCAGCATTAGCTCAGCTGCAGTGGCCGGTGGCTCACGATCAGCAAACGGATCGGCCGGTTCTTCCGGTTCTTCGGGTTCTTCGGGTTCGAGCGGTTCCTCGGCCAGCTGTTCGTCGCGGACCTGTCCTGGTGTTGGGGTCGCCAGTTCCGAGATCACTGTACGAGAGGGTTGGTCGCCGACAGTCGCCCGTCCAAATTCAACGCCTTGCTGAACTCCTGCGCTACCCGCAGGGTAGAAGGACCAACTGTCGATCTCGCCATTTTGTAAGACACGGATGCCTCGGTCACCACCATTGGCCATGCCTGGTTGACCTTCGACTCGAACGATACGCGCATCGTTGTCGTCGGCCATGCCGTAGAATTCGCGGAACTCGTCGACTGTGTACGAAAACGAGTCGATATTGTCTGCGGTGTAGTTCAGCCACATCACCACGGTCTCGCCGGGCGCCAAGACCACCGGGTCTTCGTCTTCGCTGATGCTCAGCGGTACGTCGGAGTCTTGGTTGGCCGAGTCGTCGTAGCTATATGCGAAGCTGTACCCGGCTTCATCCAAGTTGATGGCGGCCTCTGAGGCATTATGAATTTCGAAGTATTCGAATTCATCGTGGCTTGTGGTGTTCGGCAGAATCTCGGTGACAACCAGCCCGGACGGATCCTGAACTTCTTGCTCAGGCTCTTGTACTGTTGCTTTTGGTTGCAGCGGCGTCGCCGCCGCCGAGGTCACAGCAAATGGCGACAGGGCGACCAAGCATGCCGCACTTAATGCGGTTACCCGGGTGCCCAATGGTTTGGTAGGCATCAATGATGTCCCTTCTACTGAGTGGAGCGATCGATGGCTCGTGAGATGAGCCTTCGACACCGTAAAGTAGCGAGACGAACACCAAGTGACACCGGGTTCTTCAATTATTCATGCACTGTTTTAATCTGTGACGACGGCCACACTGCATCACTGTGCAGTACAGCTGATATTGAGTTTATGTGCCTACGATGGGGATCCACAGTTCTGCTTGGCCGTAGTCTCCGGTGGCGTTGAGTTCGGCTTTTAGAAGTTGCGGGCCGGGTGCCCATTCATAGGGGTTGGCAGGAAACCATTGGGCAGCTGCTGTTGCCCATAACTGCTGGAATGCTTCCGGCGCTGGACCTTCGGTGCTAAAGACGACCCACTGTCCGGCGGTAATCTGCTGGCTTTCCATTCCTTCGGGTGGGTTGACGGTTGTGGCGACCGCGTGCCAGTAAATCACCTGGGTGTCGTCGTCTTCGAGATATTCGGTCACGCTGAGTGTCCCCACCGGTTCCACATCCGACAGCGCGTAGAGGGCTTGGACTGTCTGTGCGTCGAGGCCTTGTTCGAATTGGCGAATCGCGTCGTTATCGCCCAGGTGGATGATGGGTACTTGGGTGGTGAAACCGACGAGTCTGAATGCGTCTTTTTCTACAATGCGGTATGGCACGTTGGTGCTCCCTTCAATGCTGATATGAATTTTCAGTTGCGATTGAGAGTGCAACATGGCCCCGGGTTCACGAGCCTTCGACGGAGTGACGCCATGGAATGTTTTGAACGCTCTGCTAAAGGCGTCAGCTGAACCGTAGCCATACCGAATCGCCGTATCTAGCACCGTAGCCCCGGCCAAAATCTCGGCCGTTGCTGCAGTGAGTCTGCGGTTGCGGATATATTCCGAGAGCGGCATGCCGGCCAGTGTCGCGAACATCCGACGAAAATGATATTCCGACGTCAACGCAATACTGGCGAGTTCTGCCCCAGATACCTGTTCGGTCAGGTGATCTTCGATGTGGCTGATTGCCGCATTCCATGCACGCATAGTGTCCTCTCAATCACCTTCAACTGTAAGGAGGAATGCACGCTGCGGTCCGATGATCCGTGCCATCTTTGATCGGGTAGCTTATGCGCTAGATCCCCAGAATGGTTTTTGCGATGAGGAAGTAGACGATGAGCCCCAGGGCATCCACCACTGTCGAGATGAAGGGGTTGGAGAACACTGCGGGGTCCACGCCGATCTTTGAGGCGATGAGCGGCATGATCGAACCGACCGATGCGGCCAGGGTACAGATGACCACCAGGGTGGCGCCGATGACCAAACCGATGCCCGGGTCAAAGAAGAGTGACGCGCCAATAAATCCGAGGGTTCCTAGCAGGAAGCCCATGGTGAGTCCCACGAGCGCCTCACGCGAAATGACACGGAAAAAGTCGCGGGGCGTCACCTGAGATAACGCAATCGCTCGGGTGACGGTAGTGGCCGCCTGGTTGCCGGTGTTGCCGCCGGTGCCGGTCAGTAGCGGCACAAAGAGCGTTAACACGACCATCGCGGCCAGGGTGTCTTCGAAATAATCGAGCACTTGCACCGTCAGCACGGCACCGATGCCGAGCACCAGCAGCCAGGTGACACGGGATTTCACCAGGTGTAGCACGGAGGTGGACAGATATGGTTGCCCGAGCGGTTCGGCACCACCGGAACGGAAGGAGTCTTCGGACTCTTCTTCTTCCAAAATTTGTTCGGCGATGGTTACGGTGAGCATGCCAATGAGTCGGTCGGCTTCATCGACGACGGGCAGTGCGTCGACGCGTTCGTGGAAGACGGTACGCGCGGCTTCTTCGACGTCATCGTGGGCGCTGATCGTTTCGGTGGCTTCCATAATGTCAGCGACCAACTGATCTGGTTCGGCGCGAACGAGCCGTGGCAGATGTACGAGCCCGAGGACTTTGTGCGTGGTGGACCCCACCGGCAACACCGAGAGGTTGCCGACTTCGTGTTCGGGAATATTCACATCGCGGACAATATTGAGTGCGGTAGCCGCGGACATTTCGGGGGCGAGTTCTTGGGGCACGGCCGCCATGCGTCGGCCCACGGAGTCTTCCGGGTAGCCCAGAATGCGCCCGGCGGCTGCCCGTTCGGCATCCCCCAGGCTTGCCAGGAGTCGTTGGGCGACTTCTGCTGGCACCTCATCTGCCAGGCGGGCCTGGGTTGAGGCTTGCAGTTGAGCGAAGAGGTCCTGGGTGTGATCATCGGCTAATCCGTCGATGAGGTCGGATTGCAGGGAAGGTTCCATTGTGCTGAACACTTCCACGGCGACATCTTTATCGAGCAGCCGAAATGCCACGGGCATCAATGATGGCGGCGTTCTGTCCAACACTCGTTCGACCACGCCGGTACGCATGTCGCGCAGCAGCTGCGCTGCAGCCGCATATTCCTTGGCACGGAGCAGGTCCCAGAGTTCTTCTTCTAGCTCTGCGACCGATACTTCTGCTGACTCGAGATCCGACATGCGTACCCCTTTTGTGGCTGGGTGGCTCTGGGTTTATCCGTGGTAGAAGTGGCGAGCACCGGTTAGGTACATGGTGATGCCCGCTACGTTGGCGGCCGCGATGACGTCATCGTCGCGCATGGAACCACCGGGCTGGACCACGGCACGGACACCGGCATCCACGAGGATCTGCAGGCCGTCGGCAAATGGGAAGAAGGCATCTGACGCAGCAACTGAGCCGGTCGCCCGATCCGGTGCGTCGTCACCCGAGACGTTTTCAGCACCCCCGGGGGCCGAGACTTCTTGTGCCCCGGTCGAGGCGGTGCCCAGAGTATTCGCACGTTCGATGGCCAAACGGCAAGAATCCAGGCGATTGACCTGCCCCATCCCAATCCCGACGGCTGCTCGGTCGGCGGCCAACAGGATAGCGTTGGACTTCGGTGCACGCACCGCCTGCCAAGCAAACACCAGATCCTGCATGACTGCTGGGTCGGCTGGCTCACCGGCCACCAGTTCCCACTGCTCTGGGTTGTCGCCGGGGGCTTGGTAAATGTCGGTTTCTTGAACGAGCATGCCGCCAGAGATCTGCTTGAACTCGGTGGTATCCAGGTCAAAACCATCGGGCAGTTGCAATAAACGAATGTTCTTTTTGGCCGAGAGGATCTCGCGGGCTTCTGGGCTAAACCCTGGTGCCACGACAACTTCGGTGAAGATGTCTTTGACTTGATTAGCCATAGCTGCAGACACAGGACGGTTAGCCGCAATGACACCACCGAAGGCCGAGACGGGGTCGGTTGCGTGTGCTTTGCGGTGTGCATCAGCGATCGCGTCATCGGCATCGTGGGATGCAACGGCCAGCCCACACGGGTTGGCGTGTTTGATCACGGCGACGGCCGGTTCGGTGAACGCGAAGGCTGCACGAACGGCGGCATCGGCATCCACGTAGTTATTGAAACTCATCGCCTTGCCGTGCAGCAGGCTCGCCTGGGCAATACCCGGTGCCGAAGTGCCCGCGGTGTAGAGTGCGGCGGGCTGATGCGGGTTTTCGCCATAGCGAAGTGATTCTTGCAGTTGCAGGGCGTGCCCGGCATAGGACGGATGATCGGCATCGTCGAAGTGTTCTGCCATCCAAGTGGCCACCGCGGTGTCATAAGAGGCGGTGTGGGCGAAGGCTTCCACTGCCAGACGGCGACGTTGACCCAAGCTGAACCCACCATTGGCGACGGCGGTCAGGATTTCGTGGTAGGCATCTGGGTTCGTCACGATGGCCACCGACCCGTGGTTTTTGGCCGACGCGCGCACCATAGTTGGTCCGCCAATGTCGATCTGTTCGATGGCTTCTGCCTGGGTTGCACCAGAGGCAACGGTTTCTACAAACGGGTACAGGTTGGCGACAACCAGGTCGAAGGCCTCGATGTTGTGTTCGGCCAGTTGGTCCATGTGCGCTGGCTGGTTTTTATCGGCCAGCACACCCGAGTGGATAAACGGATGCAGCGTCTTGACGCGTCCGCCCAACACTTCAGGGAAGCCGGTGACCTGTGCGACTTCGGTGACGGGAACACCCGCGGCCTGGACCATCGCGGCGGTGGAGCCGGTCGAGACGATCTCTACCCCGGCACTCGATAGCCCCTGCGCCAGTTCGGCTAATCCGGTCTTGTCATAGACGGATACGAGCGCGCGCTTTACCGGGATTTGATCCAGCGTTGTGGTCACAGGGTACTCCTTCTGTGGTCTTTCGACACCGATGATGATTGCGATCTACTTGCGCCATTCTAGCGCGGGTTGGCATATGGTCTGATGAGTTCGACGGGTGTGGTCCCCTGAGCCATGCACCGCAAATTGTCCACGAGCATCTGGCGCTCGGCGACCTTGATTTTGTCGTGCAGGCTCGTCACGTCATCAGTTGGATCAATGGTGACGGCGCGCTGGTCCAGGATGGGACCGGTGTCGACGCCGGCGTCGACAATGTGCAATGTGGTGCCGGTGATGACGACACCTGCTGCGAGCGCATCGGCCACGGCATGGGCACCGGGAAACGCCGGAAGTAACGCGGGGTGGGTGTTGATGAATCGGCCGTGAAAGCGGGCGATGAAGGCTTCGCCGACGATGCGCATCAGGCCAGAGGACAACACCACATCGGGCTGATACGTCTCGACGGTATCTGCCAGTGCTGCGGTCCAGTCCGCACGGGAAGCATAGGAGTGGTAGTCGACTACGAAGGTTTCAATGCCGGCGGCTTTGGCACGGCTCAGACCGTAGGCCTCGGGGACATCGGAGCCTGCTGCGACGATATTGACGTTGAGGTCACCGGCTGTCACCGCATCAATGAGTGTTTGAAAATTCGAACCGGAACCGGAGAGTAATACCACCAAGCGCATAGGAACCAGTCTAAGCATTGGAAAGCTACACTGGGGTATTGAGCCACACAAGTCAGGAAGGTGCCGTACGGTGACCGAGGAAGAACAACGATCCGAGAAACGCAAAGTGGCCGATGCCATTTTATGGATCGTCGCCGCGCTCGTCGCGACCTACGCGGCCTTGGCACTACCACTGCCGTATAAAGTCGCGGCACCGCTGTTTGCAGTGGCCGGTATCGTGGCAGCTATCCGTTTGTTCCGTCTGGCGTCGAAGGGTCAGCACACGATGTTGGTGTGGTTAGCCGGGACCGCCGGGCTCGTGGGATCACTGTTCTACGGTGGTGTGGCCACGTCGCAGATTATCATGTGGCAACCCACCCAGGACTACGAACACTGCATGGCCGATGCGTTGACCGATACGGCCCAGGCCGCGTGTGACACCCAGTATTCGGAACGACTCTGGCTTTAGTCCTCGGGCACGGTCTGACGGTAGTACAGCGCGCCGCCGCGTAGGGGCGCCAACGCGTACCCGATAGCCGAGCCGATCCCAATGTGGGCGGCAAATAGGGCCGCGGTGGTCAAAGCCGGTGCACCGATCACGCTCAACGCACCGATCGCCCACGATCCGCCGGAGACCAGCATCACCGCCAGACACAGCACTCCGGCCACAAGGCCGATGGTGGTACCGGTGGCGAGCACCGCCACGGTAATGGCAGTTGGGTGATTCGGAATTTTTGCAATCACAAAGTCTTCCAAATGATTCTCACCCTCATCAAAGAACCACCAGCCCGCAAGCACACCGGCTAGGCCAAGGAGTAATAAGAGCCACCAGTGGGCCTGCAGACTCTGTTCGGTTGGCACGGCCGCGAAGATCGGTAATGCCGGCAGGGGTCCTTCCAAAGTGCCAGCGGGTGACACTGTGGTATTGCCGATATCGAATCCTGCGCCGGTGAGATAACTCATCGTCCAGGCGGCCACATTGGGCAGCACGAGTATTTGCAGCAGGGTGACGACTAGCCCGCCGACAACCCCGGCGTCGAGTCGCTGATAGACGTCGGTGACCTCAGCCCAGTGGATGCCGATTTGAACGGTCAGCACGATGGAGGCGATCGCCCACCCACCGGCCAGTGCAATCACCGCAGCACGTAGCAGTGCCCACAGGTAATGGTTGAAGTTTCTCGCGGCATCGGAGAATCCGTCGACGCGCTCGGCAATCGCCTGTGTCAGTGGTCGACGGAAGTAGCTCAGCACGCCCCAGGCGTAGCCGATACAGAACACACCCCCGGGGATGATCGTTGCCACCGTCGTATTGATGATGACCGATTCCATGTCGACCAGGGTGATGGTGCCCCAGACGAAAAAGGTGAATGCGGCAATGGCCCCCAGCGTCGGCTGCCAGAGGTTTTTCAGTTGCGAGGCTTTGGCTAACCGTGCCCCGGTTCGATGAGCCAACCACAACCACAGCAACAACAGGCCCAGCGGAATGAACCACCAGGTACCCATGACTTCTTCGGTGTCGAGGTTGAAGAATTCCAGTGGCACGCCGTAGCTCGAGAGCCAGGTGTAGGCGCCAATCGCGCCCGCATTACCCAGCGGCATTTCTGCGAACGCTCCGGTGAGCCACATGATGGCCAATGGCACGACGATAATGGCCGCACTGATGAAGGCAGCAGCCAGTGCCTCGACGATGCCCTGCAGCCACAGCGGCATCGGAAAGGATTTGGGACGGGTCGTGGAATTGGTCATCACCTTCTATGGTGCCACTTGTCGTCGGCTTGAGGTCTGATCGGCGCGATGTACCAGATGACTGTGAGGAAACTCTGCGCAAAAATTCTGCAACGTTGCACACCACGCCGCGTTTTCCCTTAGGATTAGGGCTGAGACAACGGCTGTCTGGGTGCTAGCCGTGTCGTATCTACCGGTGTCGCCGAGTCAGCAAATGAAGAAGTTTGAGGAAGGTTGCGATATGGAAACCGGTTTAGCCCAGATTAGAGAAGAAGTACTGCGCCGAAACCCAGGCGAAACCGAATTTTTCCAAGCGGTCGATGAAATTTTCGCCTCGTTGAGTCCGGTCATGGAGCGCCATCCTGAATATGTCGAGCACGGCATTCTGCGGCGCATGGTTGAGCCTGAACGCCAGATCATTTTCCGCGTGCCCTGGGTGGACGACAAGGGCGTGGTGAAAATTAACCGCGGATTCCGCGTGCAATTTAATTCGGCACTTGGCCCGTATAAAGGCGGGACACGCTTTCACCCGTCCGTGTATTTGGGCATCATGAAGTTTTTGGGCTTCGAACAGGTTTTCAAAAACGCGTTGACCGGTATGCCCATTGGCGGAGGCAAAGGCGGCGCAGATTTCAACCCGGCCGGTCGTTCCGAGGGCGAAATCATGCGCTTCTGCCAGTCCTACATCACCGAGCTGTACCGCCACATCGGCGAGCACACCGATGTGCCCGCGGGTGATATCGGTGTGGGCACCCGTGAAATCGGCTACATGTTTGGCCAGTACCGTCGCATCACAAACCGTTTCGAAGCCGGCGTGTTCACGGGCAAAGGCGTGTCCTGGGGTGGCTCACTGGTGCGGCCCGAAGCAACCGGCAACGGTGTGGTCATGTTCGCCAATCAGATGCTCAAAACCCAAGGCACCTCGCTCGATGGTGCTACGGTGACCATTTCTGGTTCCGGCAATGTCGCGATCAACGCGATCGATTATGCCCAGCGTCTCGGGTCCCGGGTCATTACCGCATCGGATTCCTCCGGTTATGTGGTCGATGAACAAGGCATCGATATTGATCTACTACACCAGGTCAAAACCGTTGAGCGCGGCCGCATTTCGGACTACGCTGAGCGCCGCAGCCAGGCTCGCTTCATCGCGGATGGTTCCGTCTGGGATGTGCCGGTGGATGTGGCTCTGCCGTGTGCCACGCAGAACGAGCTCAATGGCGACGATGCGGTCACCCTGATTAAAAATGGGGTCAAAGCTGTGGCCGAAGGCGCGAACATGCCCTCGACACAAAACGCGATTCACACCTTCCGCGACGCCGGAGTCCTCTTTGGCCCGGGCAAAGCGGCCAATGCCGGCGGTGTAGCCACATCCGCACTGGAGATGCAGCAGAACGCATCACGTGACACGTGGAGTTTTGATTACACGCACGCGCGGTTGGAAGAAAACATGGAGGATATCCATGATCGCTGTATTGCCACCGCCGAAGATTTCGGTCACCCGGGCGACTACGTCACCGGAGCAAATATTGCCGGCTTTTTGAAGGTTGCCGACGCGATGATTGCCCAGGGCATCATCTAAAACAGTTCGAGTGTGGCGACCTCAGCCCGCTGTTCAGGTGTGAGGCGGACCGGCATACCGGTTTCTTCATGCACGAACACCATCGTTGAGGTCGCTTTCACCGCCACGGCATCGCCGTCATAGAAGCTATACACCACTTCAACCGATGCACCCTTGACCTTGTCAATGCCGACTTCCACACGGATCGGCAGGCCACGGTAGGGCATTTGGCGGCGGTATGTGACGGTATGTTCAGAGATCAGCGTCATCACTTGGTCATCAACACCCGCCAGCAAGTTGATGTGCGGCTGCGGGTTCGTACCATCAATGTGGCCCGTGCCAGAAGGAATGCCAAACACCATGACGCGGGCCTCTTCCATCAACCGAACAATTTGGACGTTGTTGATGTGCCCGTAGGCGTCCATATCGCCCCAACGGACGGGTATATCGATGACGACCATGCTTCCTCCTGTTTACTCCTGTGTGTGATGGGGAATGTCTTGGGTAAATTGTGGGTAATCCGCGCGCAATTCGGCGACCGTGAGCTGTTCTTCGGCGGTCACCGATTGCGGCCACGCCAGCGGCGGATGCTCACGCGGCGGCAGGATCCCGGAGTTTTCTAGTTGGAAGGACAGTGCGGCACCATCTGGGCCATACGCCCACGAGATGCCGGGGGTAGCACGTTGCGTTTCTTCGGCTCGCCCACCGGCCAGCAACGCTTCAGCGGCAGAGAGCTGACGAATCGCAATGGCGTCCACCTGACCGGGATGATGGTGGGCAAAATGTGTGTAAATTTCTGGATCGTGCTGACCATCATCGCCAATCAGCGTCCAGGTCAACTGCGGAAAATCATCGGCTAACCGCGCGAGCGCGTTGACCTTATGCGCCAACCCCGAACGAAACCAGCGGTCCTCGGTCGGCCCCCAGGACGTCAACAGCATCGGCCCCAGCGGGAAGAGGTGGCGCGTCATAAACCTTGTAAGCGTATGCGCCACATTCCAAGGTCCCGTCGACACATAAAATACCGGGGTTCCCGCATCTTTTTCGGCTAAGCGATTCAGCATGACCGGCATCCCGGCCACCGGCCGCCGGGCGTGTTCATCGAGCAAAAACGAGTTCCACGCAGCCGTCAGGGGCCGTGGCAGGGCGGTCACCCAGACGGTGTCGTCGACATCGCAAATGATCGCGTTGGTGGCGGTGTCATCGATAATCAGTACGTCTTGGCTGCTCGATTCCGCGCCCTCGACGTGTAGGGTAACGGTCGCCCAACCCGGTGTCAGCTCGGTCTCAACACGTGCATCAACAACCCCATTGCGATCGGCTCGCACCCGGTGACGTTCACCGTTGACTTCGATGACTACCGGGGCATAGGCAATCGGCGGGGAGACGAAATTCTGCCAGCCGCGCACGCCGTCGCGCAAAATCTGGGTAACGTACTCGGCTTCGCTCCACTCGGGCTTTGACAGCAGCACTCGCGAAAACACTTGTACCCACCGTCGGGAACCATACCCGGTAAAAGACAAGATCCGCGGTGTGTCGCCGCGCCGTCGGGCGCGTTGGCGCCGCCGTTTCTGAAAACTGTAATACCCCAGGGTGGCCAACTGCTCTGGCGGGGATGCATCAGACCCCGCAGCGGGCTTGCGCCGCGGGATACTGGGAAAACGATAAGATTTACGACGTCGCGCCATAGTTCTGCTGGTTCCACTTCCTTGCGTACCCGATCAGTCTAATGCCTTTTGTCACCGCTGGTTTATGGTGGGAGGTATGTCTGATTTGCGTACTCAAGCGCTCAATGCGGCCCGTGTCGCCGCCACACAATTGGCTGAAGCTTTTGCCACCGGTGAGGTGGTGGCCACCACCAAAACCAACCGGCATGATCTCGTCACCGCCTGGGACCAACACATCGAAGGCCTCGTCACACAGCACTTGGCACGTGACGGAGCGGTCTTTTGGGGTGAGGAGACCGGACGGGCCACTGCTCCTCCCCCCGGGACCATCGAATGGATCATTGACCCCATTGACGGCACCAGTAATTTCGTCCACGGCTATCCGGTGTTTTCCATCTCGATCGCGGCCGCCATCGACGATGAGGTCGTGGCCGGAGTTGTGGTGGACCCCGTCACCGGCGCTGAGTTTTCAGCCGATGCGAGCGGGGCATATCTCAACGATGCACCCCTGACCGCCCGTCCGACTCCCCCACACGATACGCAGTACAACCTGGTGACGTCTTTTCCCGCAGCAGAGATATTGCATCGAGCACCTGAAGCAAGTCAGCTCTTTGGCCAATTGGTCACCCACTATTCGACCGTGCGCCGACTCGTCTCGGGTGCCTTAGAGATCTGCTATGCCGCACGCGGTATTGCCGACGTCGTGCTCGGGGTGGACACCAAACCCTGGGATGTGTCGGCGGCGTCCTATATTCTGCGACAGGCTGGCGGGCGGTACCACACCGGTGTTGCCGGGCCATCGCACCTGGCCCCGCATTATGTTGCCTTCGCGCCGGGCCGTGAATCGCAGCTCGTCATGGAGGTATTTCGTCAGCTGCAACACATGTGACGCTGCGGTGTCGAACGGTAGCGTGCGCGATCAGAAACAGTGACAATAGAGGATATGAGCGCCTACATGTTTGAGCACGAAAAAGACCAGTCGGTTCTACACCTTGATCGTCAGCAGATTGAAACACTGCTTCGCAATACTCGTCACGGACGGCTGGCATTTCTGGCCGAGGGACAAGTCGAGATTTTCCCCGTCAACTACGCCTTCGACGGCCAGCACCTGTATTTCCGTACTGCCCCGGGTGCCAAACTCTTAGCCGCAGAGTCCCGTGCGATGGTCGCGTTTGAAACCGACGGCATTTTGCCCGATGAAGGCTGGTCTGTGGTCGTGCGCGGTAGGATCGCACCGGTCGCAGAAGCTGATGTTGACTACGTTCGCGGGCTCGGGTTGTCTCCCTGGGTACCGACCTATAAAGATTTCTTCGTCTCCTTGAGCATCGAAGAACTCTCGGGACGGCACTTTATTTTCGCACGCC
This sequence comes from Yaniella soli, assembly GCF_054782375.1. Taxonomy (NCBI): domain Bacteria; kingdom Bacillati; phylum Actinomycetota; class Actinomycetes; order Micrococcales; family Micrococcaceae; genus Yaniella; species Yaniella soli. The sequence continues at coordinate 14,939 of NZ_BAAGSP010000031.1, read as the reverse complement.
AGCCAGAACGTAGTGATGCCACGGAGTTTTCCTATGACCCAGAACAGGCTGCTTCAACCCCGCCGGATGATCCGGATCCGACCCGACTGTCCCGCTAGGCGACCCACATGGTGACCACACCGGTCGTGGCGATCAGGACCGCCATCACCGTCATCCACACGATCGCCCAAAAATCGGGAGCCACCCGTTCATTGGCGATACCGCTGGTCTGCATGTCATAGCGCCGACGCTGCGATAGGTGAATCAAGACGGCACCGGTGATGGCAATGACGACCGGGAGAAACACCATGGGCCCCACCGAGGGGTACCAGCGGATTAACAACATGGCCACCACAGCGGTGGCTAACGATGTTCTGCCCCAGGACAGCACGGTACGTTCCGGTTGAACACCGGGGTCCTCGTGCCGGGCGGCGAGTTTAGAACCCATTGGTGAGCCAAATAGCGACCAACACCGTCACTGCTGCAAGTGCACAGACGATGGCGATCAGTGGGATCCAGATGGGCAACGGGAGGGACCGTTTTTGCCGCATGGCCGCTTCTACACGTAACCACCGGATAGCCGCCGAGGCCGCAAGCAAGCCGCCCAGCACCAATAAGGTGGTGCCGAGTACTTTGCGGGCCGTGGCGTCAAAGAGTTCTTGGGTAAAGGCTTCTACCGCAATGCCACCGGCCAACAATGCCAGTGACGTACGAATCCAGGCCAGAAACGTCCGTTCATTGGCCAGGGTGAAACGCGGATCAGGATCGTCGCCGTCGCTCAGTGCGCGCGGCACTGCCCTCGTGGTCTTTTGTGGTGGTGATACGTCGCCTGAGTCCATAATCCACAGTGTAGTACACCGAGTTTTATCCAACGGGGTAAGGTGAAGCCCGAACAGTATTGGCTGACCGATACGAGGAATGAGCATGACCGGTTCAGAGTATGAGCATGAAGTGACGGTGGCCGCCGGGCCAACCAAATCACAGATCCGCCGATGGCGACGGTACTTGGCCGATGAGATCGCGGAAGGCCAGATTTATCGAGACCTTGCCGAGCGCAGTGAAAAGCCCGAGAAAGACATTTTGCTGGGCTTGGCTGACGCCGAGGATCGTCACGCCGAGCACTGGCGCAACCTGCTGGGCGAACACGCAGCAACACGGCAGCGCCCGAGCCTGCACCGAGCCCTGCTACGCACGCTGGCGCGCATGTTTGGTTCGGTCTTCGTACTGGCGCTCATGCAGCGAGCCGAATCGCACACCCCCTATAAGACTGACTCCGAAGTGCCACGCGAGATCGCCGCCGATGAAGCGATCCATGAAGAAGTCGTCCGTGGTCTTGCGGCCCGTGGGCGCGAAACCATGGCTGGCAATTTTCGTGCAGCCGTATTTGGTGCCAATGACGGGCTCGTCTCCAACCTCGCGCTGGTGATGGGCATTGGCGCCACCGGCGTGGCCCCATCCGTGGTGCTGTTCACCGGCATCGCAGGCCTATTGGCTGGAGCGCTGAGCATGGCTGCCGGCGAATACGTTTCGGTACGCTCCCAACGTGAACTCTTGGAAGCCTCGCACCCAACCCACGTCACGCTGCGCACCGCGAAGCACTTAGACATCGAACAAAACGAACTAGAACTGGTCTATCGTGCCCGCGGGATGACACCCGAGGATGCCAGCCACCGTGCCTTAGAACGCTTGGGCTATTTGAAATGCGACTGCAACCCAAGTTTTTCGGCGCGCCCCGATGGCTCACAAGGTCCAGAAGCAGAGCTCAGAGAACAGGAATTCGAGGCGGTGGGCAGTCCATGGAAAGTCGCCGTATCATCATTTCTGTTCTTTGCCACCGGTGCCATCATTCCGGTACTGCCCTATCTTTTCGGCGCCACCGGGCTCACCGCTCTCATCTGGGCGCTGGGTTCGGTCTCACTGGCGTTGATCATTACCGGCGGCATCGTTGGGCTGCTGTCTGGCGCGTCGCCATTTAAGCGAGCCGTACGACAACTGGGCATCGGCATCGGAGCTGCCACCGTCACCTACCTGCTCGGTTTACTCTTCGAAGTGTAGAAGTTCACCTGGTGACACGATACGAATTGCGCTTTTTAGAATGGTCACATGCTTGAAGCCCTAGCTGTCCTCGCCCCGATGTTTCTGATCTTCGGGATCGGGTATTTCGCCGGATACTCCCAACGTTTCAAACACGGGGCCGCAGGGCTCAACAATTTCGTCTTCTCAATTGCCCTGCCCTGCTTTATCTACATTTCGATTGCCACCGCCGAGCTGCCGGATGCTTTCCCCTGGCAGGTCTGGGTACTGGCATTCGTATTTCCTGCAGTGTTTGCGGTGGTTGTGTACTACGCCACCCGATGGCTGGCTCCGAAACACGCAGACCAAGCGGCTCCACTGTCTATGAGTGCCTCCTACGGCAATGTCGGGTACTTCGGTATCCCGATGACCATCGCCCTGCTGGGCCCCGAGGCAGCCGTGCCAGCGGCGATCGTCCACCTCTTGCACAATCTGGTCTTTTTGATCGGCTACCCCGTCCTGCGCGGCGACTCCGACCAGGACCACTCCAAGGGCACAGAAAATCAAAGACACCAAAACACGCTGCAACGACTCGGTCGAGAAGTCGTCTCGAGGGCATTGCTGAGCCCCGTCACCATCTCCACGGTATTAGGCGTCGCCGTGGTGGCACTGAACATTCCGGTACCCGACATCATCACCGGCAGTATCGAATTGATGGGGGCCACGGCCATCCCCCTGGCATTATTTTCCGTGGGCATTGCCATGCACCCTGCACTGGCAAGCTTGCGTTCCGGCGGACTGTCTATCGCGCTGGTCCTGAGCGGCATTGGACTCAAGAACGTGATCTTCCCGTTGGCCACGCTCGGGCTAGCATGGGTCTTCCGTGACGACATGGGCACCGGCTGGTTTGGCACGGTGCTGCTGATGGCCGCGATGCCGATGTCGACTTCGGGCTATATTCTTTCTGAACGGTATGACGAGTCCGGGGATATGGCAGCGGCCATCCTTGCTGGCACCACGCTCCTGTCGATTGTCACGGTGCCTGTTGCGGCCGCGCTGCTGGGCTAGTCGACGAAAAACTACCGTACGGTGGGACTGTGACCCGGTTGCACCGAAACGCCCCCATCGGCGTAGTCCCGCAGGGCTTGGTAGACGGTCGCGACCGCCGGATTGCGTAGCGATTCTTGCCGTACCACCGCCCAGTAGGTGGCCGGGTGCGCAAATTCCTCGCTCAAGACGTTCACCAAGTCTGGGTGGGCATCGGCCACGAAATCCGGCAGCAACCCGATCCCGGCGCTTTCCAAGGTGGCCGTCAAATGCGCATACACGTTGGTGGAGGCAAGCCCCGGACGCATCTGCGGAAGCTTGGTCAACGCCGCATCGAGATCCTGGACCAACAGGATGGCTTCAACATAGTAATTCAGGCGGTGCTGCCCCAACTCCTGCAGCGTCGCAGGTCGACCATGCTGGTCCAGATATGACTGAGTCGCATACAGCTTCAGCTGATACTCCACCAGTGGTCGCTCCCAGGCGCGCGGCACCTCGGGTTTGCCCACCACAATTTCTAAGTCCAGTCCGGAACGGTTTTGACGGGCCCGCTGTGTGGAGGTAAATAGCTCGACGTCGAGGCCGGGGTGCTCACGCTGCACCCGAGCCAACACCGGCACAGCAATGTGGCCGGTAAACGCCTCCGGAGCGCCGATCCGGACGGTACCGGTCACAGCGTTCGACGTATCGTCCGAGACCAGTTTGGCTAACGACTGTTCAATTTCCTCGGCAATTTCAAAGACCTGTCGACCTTCGGCGGTAATTTCCCAGCCGGATTGCGAGCGCAGCAACAACCGTTGACCCGTGACCTTCTCCAGGCCGTTGATCCGTCGAGAAACGGTGGCGTGGTTGATTCCCAACGAATCTGCTGCGGCGGTGAACCGACCGAGCCTGGCCACCGTCAGAAACGTCATTAACGATGGCAGATTCGTGTGCAGTTCTTCCCAGTCCATGGTTGAGAGTGTACTTGACCATGGCCACACCGGGCTCGGTTTCGCCGCTGTATCCACTGGCTGCGAATTACTGCAGATCAGGATTGATGGAGATGACCCCGCGTCCCCGAATCTCGCGTGCATCCAGGGCTTTATATGCGGCGTCGGTCTGATCGAACGTGAACCGATTCGTAATGAGTTGGGCCATATCCACTTTGCCCTCAGCTGCCAGCTCAATGACGGCGGGCATCGCAGTGGAGACTGTCGCCCCATACGACCCCATGATTTGGATCTTGCGGCGCACCACATGGGCAATCGGTGTATCGAGTACATGGCCAGGTGGTGCAATACCGGTCAGCACCACTCGCCCACCATCATCGGCCAGCGAGACAGCTTGTGTGACGGTGGCTTGTGTTCCGAGTGCTTCGAATACCTTATCCACGCCGTGCCCAAGTTCGGTGGTAATGACTTCGAGGGGGTCTTGTTCCCGACCATTAATGACATCGGTGGCGCCGAGCTCTTTGGCAAGCGCCAGTTTGTGATCATCAAGGTCGATGACAAAAATACGGGAGGCCCCTGCAGCCGCAGCGAGATGCGTGATGGACAAACCGATACCACCGGCTGCCACGACCGCCACGGTGTCACCTTCCACGACCCGGCCAGTTTCAAACACCGAGCCGTATGCGGTGAAAATACTGCACCCTAAAATCGCAGCGTCCTGGAGGCTCACGTGGTCAGGCAGCCCAAAGACTCCGGATGCCGGGACCACCGTGCGTGAGGAATGACCGGACATCGAATACATCGCCACATCGGTCCCGTCTGGCCGATGCATACGGGTGGTCCCGTCCAACAGACGACCGTTAATGCGGTTGTTCTCGAAGAACACTTCGCAGATCTCTTCCAGTCCATCGACACAGTGCCGGCACGAACCGCACGGCATGATGAACGAGGCGACGACCCGGTCCCCCGCTTTGACGTGCTCCACATCGTCACCAACGTCGACAACAACACCAGACACTTCGTGTCCAAGGACCGCGGGACGGGGAAAATTCACTTCCTCTTTGATGACGTGCAAGTCGGTATGGCACACCCCGCAAGCCGCCACATCGATGAGGACCTCGTCGGCTTTCGGCGCATCAAGCTCCAGCGACTCGGCAGCGATGTCTGGGCTCGTTGTGCTCAGCACTTGCGACGTGATTTCTGTCATGGCCTTCGTCTTCCTTCGTGAACATGCGATGGTGATTCAGTGTTGATTGTGTCGTGAAGCACACGATTCTGACAAGTCCCTTTCATCGCCACATAGCCGCCGATCGAGGCACCACAGCGCTCCTGCAGCGCAGATCCAGCAAGTTCACACATATACACACCGGGTGTGCGGATTATCGATTCGACCGAGCTCCTGGAAACACCTAAGCTCGTACAGTGAGATATATCACCTATGCGTGATGCAGCTGACAAGTACGTTCAACGGAAGTAGGACCCCATGGCAATAGGACTGATCGGGATTTTCGTTTCCCTAGCCCTTTTGATCACCTTGGCCTATCGAGGCGTTTCGATCATTATCGCCGCCCCGATAGCCGCGCTGGTGGCAATGATCACCTCGGGGATGCCCCTGTTAGCGACCTATACCGATATCTTCATGCCGGCCATGGCAGGTTTCGTTGGAAGCTACTTCCCTATCTTTCTGACCGGTGCAATCTTTGGCGCCCTCATGCTCTTCTCGGGCTATGCCACAGACTTGGCCAATACCATTACCCGCTGGCTCGGACCTGCCAGAGCGGTGTTTGCCACGGTGTTGACCTCGGCGTTGATGACCTACGGCGGCATCTCGGTGTTCGTCGCGGTGTTCGTGATGTTCCCGTTAGCCCGTGAACTCTTCCGGGTCGCCGATATTCCACGGCGTCTCATCCCAGCGACCATCGCGCTCGGGATCCTGACGTTCACCATGACGGCCATCCCCGGTGCACCCCAGGTCCAAAACATTATTCCCGGACAATTCTTCCAAACCAGCACGTTCGCCGCCCCCGCACTCGGCATCGTTGGCGGAACCCTTGTGTTTTTGGTTGGCATGTTCTGGCTGGAGTTCCGCAAGAAACAATTGATGCGCGCTGGTGAAAGCTTCAACGACATCACCACCCTGGAGACCAAATATGGCCGCGGCGCCGACCTTGGCCTCACCGCAGACAACGCACCAAACGGTCACTCCAACAGCGAAGCCTCCTCCGAGGCCACCGCGACTACCACTGCGACTTCCGCAGTGAAAGCGCCTGTCACCACTCGCAAGGAGATCGATTATGGTGACGAGGATCTGCCGGTAGCGGCCACCACGACACAGGCACCGCTTGCCCCGACCAACCACTTCTTCCCGTTCATCCCGCTGCTCCTGGTGTTCATCGTAAACTTCAGCGCCACACAATTCGTTTTGCCGAACTTGGACTGGTCGGTGTTGGAAGACGATGCATTCGGCGGGATCACACTGTCAGACCGCTCTGCAACCTGGGCCGTCATCCTGGCCCTGCTGGCTGCCATTATCTCCATTGTGCTGCTGAACATCCGTCGTGCCAAAGAACTCTGGCAGGCATTCGTCGACGGCACGAAAAATTCACTGCAACCAATCTTTAACACCGCTTCGGAAGTTGGCTACGGGGCAGTCATTGCGTCGCTTGCGGCATTTACGATTGTTCGCGACGGCATTTTCGGGATTTCATCCAATGCACTGGTGACATCGGCCGTATCCACGTCAGTCATCTCCGGCGTGACTGGCTCAGCATCGGGTGGCATGACCATTGCGCTGAATGCCTTCGGCGAGGATCTCCGAAACATGGCCGTAGATCAGGGTATATCTATGGAGGTCATGCACCGTATCACGTCGATGGCTTCGGGTGGTCTCGACTCCATGCCGCACAACGGTGCGGTGATTACGCTGTTGATGGTCTGTGGTCTCTCGCATCGAGAATCCTATAAGGATGTCTTCATGATCACGCTGGTCATCCCGACCCTGGTGACCGCAGCACTCATCGGCGGCATCTTGTTGATTGGCTAAGTGCTAGGCGGCGTCGACTATTCTCGTGGCGAAGTGTTGATAGCGCGCCGCGACTTCGGTCGGCGTCAGCTCCCCCGCTGGGTTAAACCACTGCGATACACCGGTACACATTGTGATGACCGCGGTGGTGGCCTCGCGCGGGTGTGCTGTCCCAAACAGTCCTTGCGCGATCCCCGCATCGACGATGTCATCGAGTGCCTTATGTTGACGATCGCGTAGTGAGATATGGTGGCTGCGTGCTTGCGGATTCAAGGAGCGCGTCTCGGTAATGGTCGTCGACGCTACCGCCGGACGGCTGGCGTGAAACAGCACTAGGCACTCGATATACAACTGCAGCTGTCGCAGAACCGAATCACCGGCTTCGACCAAGGCCATTTGTGTTCGTTCCCATAGGTCATTCATGGCATCCTGCATAATGGCGACTAACAGGGCGTGCTTGGATTCATAATGATGATACAAACCGGGTACCGAGAGTCCACTGCGCTCGGCAATCTGGCGGATCGACGTGCCGTGGAAGCCCTTTTCGACGAAGCACGCCAGCGCCCCGTGCAGGATGGGCGGTAGGTCATCGTGCACATAGCGGCGCCAGTATTCAATCGGCGGACGCGGTACAGCGAGGTCTGCGGCAGTCTTGGCCATGGCGCCTTCACTTTCTTGACACATTCTGTGAGCTGATCCACAATGATAACACCGAGCGATCGATCGGTCGAAGGGCTGTGCGTTCTTCACCGGATAACCACGAAGGAATCATATTATGTCAGAACAAAAAATCGTCGTACTCGATGGTGCGCGCACTCCCGTTGGAAGCTACGGTGGCGTGCTGTCGACCGTCGATGCGTACCAACTCGGTGGCCGCGCCATTTCGGAAGCACTCGTGCGCACCGGTGTTGACGGCGATAAGATTGGTGACGTCATCATGGGCCAAGTCGGCCAGGTTGGTCCCGATGCCTATAATGCCCGCCGCACCGTCATGGAAGCTGGTCTCGGCGATGATATTCCGGCGTTCAATGTGAACCGTCTGTGTGGTTCCGGGCTGCAAGCTGTTTGGTCGGCGGCTCAGGAACTGCACTGGGGCGGTGGCGACTATGTGGTTGCCGGTGGCAACGAGTCGATGTCGCGTATGCCGTTTTTGGATTTCAGCTCGCGCGGCAATAAGCGTCTTGGTCACCGGACCGTACTGGATGGCACCATTGCGATGCTTACCGATCCGTTCTCTAACGCCCACATGGGTGTCACCGCCGAGAATGTGGCGGCCAAGTACGGGGTATCCCGCCAGGAGCAAGATGAGTTCGCGGCAGAATCACAGCGTCGTGCCGCCACGCCCGAAGCTCAGGCGGCCTTTGCCGAAGAACTTATCCCGGTCGAAGTGGATCGCATCGGCACGGTCGATACAGATGAGCACCCAAAACCCGATACGACCGTTGAGAAACTTGCTGGCCTACGCGCCGCATTCCAAAAAGACGGCACCGTCACACCAGGCAATGCATCAGGCATCAACGATGGTGGCGCCGCGCTCGTGCTTGCGAACTCCACCCTTGCCGCCGAACGGGGCCACAGTGTGCTGGGCTCGCTCGAACACGTCACGGTTGCGGCGATGGATCCAAATCTCATGGGCTATGCGCCGACGCTTGCGCTGCAGAAGATGTGGGAGCAAACGGGGCTGACCCCGGCTGACATTGGTCACGTAGAGCTCAATGAGGCGTTTGCTTCGCAGTCGCTGGCGGTCATCCGTGACACCGGGTTGTCGCTGGAACAGACGAACCCCTACGGTGGGGCGATCGCGCTGGGCCACCCAATTGGCGCTACCGGCGCTATTCTGACGCTGCGGGCCCTATATGCCATGCGTCGTAATAATCATGAGTACGTGGTGGTGACCGCTTGTATTGGTGGTGGCCAGGCATTGGCCTTGCTGTTCAAGAACGCCGCATAGTAGCGACTGCTGAACGTACTGAAGCCCAAGCTTTTCGCTTGGGCTTCAGTGCTATCCGATGAGATCAGATGGGCAGTTTAGAGATTTTTGAAGATCTCACGCATCTTGTCGGCGGCTTCGGTTGGTGTCTGGCCAACTTGTACACCGGCTGCTTCAAGCGCTTCACGCTTGGCTGCAGCGGTACCCGATGAGCCAGATACGATCGCACCGGCGTGACCCATGGTCTTGCCTTCTGGTGCGGTGAAGCCGGCGATGTAACCAACAACTGGTTTGGTGACATGATCTTTGATGTATTCGGCGGCTTTTTCTTCCGCGTCGCCACCAATTTCACCAATCATGATGATGGCCTTGGTGTCGGCGTCCTGTTCGAATGCTTCCAGCGCGTCGATATGGGTCGTACCAATGACCGGGTCGCCACCGATACCGATAGCAGTCGAGATACCGATCTCGGAGAGCTCGTGCATCATCTGGTAGGTCAGGGTACCTGACTTGGAGACCAGACCGATTGGGCCGGTGCCGGTAATGGTGGCCGGGGTGATACCTGCCAGTGCAACATCTGGTGTGATGATACCGGGGCAGTTTGGCCCAATGATACGAGTCTTTGGTTTACCGTTGGCATCAACGTTCTGCTGGGACGCAGCGAAAAACTCTGCGGTGTCCTGAACAGGGATGCCCTCGGTGATGACAACCATCAGCCCGATTTCGGCTTCAATGGCTTCCATGGCAGCATCTTTGGCAAATTTTGGTGGCACAAAGACCACCGATACGTCTGCCCCGGTTTCGGCCATGGCTTCTTTGACCGAACCGTACACGTTGAGTGAGACGTCATTGCCCTCGGCGTCGACGTGCTCGACAGTTTCGCCAGCACGACGAGCGTTGACGCCGCCGACGATGTTGGTACCAGCTTTGAGCATCAATGCGGTGTGTTTGGTACCTTCGCCACCGGTAATACCCTGGACGATGACCTTGGAATCTTTATTGAGGAAGATCGACATTTTCTTATCCCGTCCTTATTTGTTCGCCAGCTCGGCTGCCTTGACAGCGCCTTCGTCCATGGTGGCCGCGATGGTGACCAGCGGGTGGTTGGCTTCGGCCAAAATGGCACGGCCTTCTTCCACCTTGTTACCATCCAGGCGGACAACCAGTGGTTTCGTGGCAGCATCGCCCAAAATTTCCAGGGCCTGCACGATACCGGTTGCCACCTGATCACAGGCGGTGATACCACCGAAGACGTTTACGAATACGGAGTTGACGTCTGGGTCACCCAGGATCACGTCAAGACCATCGGCCATGACCTGTGCGTCAGCGCCACCGCCAATGTCCAGGAAGTTTGCTGGTTTCACGTTGCCGTGATTTTCACCAGCGTAGGCAACGACGTCGAGTGTCGACATGACGAGACCAGCACCGTTACCAATCACACCAACGGAGCCTTCTAGCTTCACGTAGTTGAGGTCTTTGGCTTCAGCTTTCGCCTCGAGCGGGTTTTCGGTGCGCTCGTCAACCAGATTCGCGTGCTCTGGCTGACGGAAGATCGCGTTATCGTCAACGGAAACTTTTCCGTCGAGCGCGATGAGTTTGCCTTCACCGGTCAACACCAGTGGGTTGACTTCGACCAACGTGGCGTCTTCTTTTTTGAAGACGTCGCCAAGTTTGACCAGTACATCGGCGATGTCGCTCTGCAGATCGTCAGCGAATTTAGCTTCGGCTGCGATCTTTTCGGCGACCTCACGGTTGAGGCCGGTGCTCGGTGAGACTTCTACACGGGCCAGATCATCCGGGCGCTCTACAGCCAACTGCTCGATGTCCATACCGCCTTCGACCGAAGCCATGGCCAGGTAGGTGCGGTTGGCACGATCCAGCAGGATCGAGAAGTAGTACTCTTCTTTGATGTCAGCGCCTGCAGCGATCATCACCTGGTGGACGGTGTGACCTTTGATATCCATGCCCAAAATTTCTTTGGCATATTCGTATGCTTCGTCAGCGGTCTTGGCGACTTTGACACCGCCGGCTTTACCGCGGCCGCCTACTTTAACTTGGGCTTTGACCACGGTCACGCCACCGAGTTTCTCGGCGGCGGCTTTTGCATCTTCCGGGGTTTCGGCAACGATCCCAGCAAGCACAGGAACATCGTGTGCTTCAAAGAGATCGCGTGCCTGGTACTCATACAGGTCCACGGGTGGCAGTCCTTTTACCTCGACAACTTATTGAACGAGATACCCGGCACAGATTATGTCCGAGCATCTGCGAGTTCGGCTTCACGCCACAGAACTCCTAAGGCAATACCTTAGTCCACTGCGAGCAACGTTCCCGAATAATGACTCATATTCGACCGCATCACAGCTTCGTCAGCGGCGCGTAGCGCAGCAGCAAGCGCTTTTCGGATTCTGCGAACTGGACGACGGCTACCGCTTTCTGTCCAACACCTTGGACTCCGGTCACCACGCCCTCTCCAAACGTCTTATGTTCGACCATGTCACCGGCCGCGACCGCGATAACTTCTTTATTCGGATCGACGGCAGTGCGCTGGTTCGGTTTGGTCACCCGGGCCGTTTCTTGCGCCGCGGTAATACCTTCTGGCGCTGCTTTACCGTACTGATTCGCTGCAGGCGATGCACCCCAGTGTGAGCCACTGAAGCGTTGCGCATCTCGGTATCTGAATCCTCGTGGCCCCGCATCTTGGCCAAAGCCACCAAAAGCCGGCCCAAAACGCGACGTTGCTGGTGAACCTTTGCCCTCGCGCTCCCATTCAATGAGTTCAGCTGGGATCTCGGCGAGGAATTGGCTGGCCGGGTTAAATTGGTGCTGCCCCCACATGCTGCGAGACTCTGCACGGGAGACAAAGAGTCTCTCACGTGCACGAGTCAGCCCAACATACGCGAGCCGTCGTTCCTCAGCCAGTTCTTTTTCATCGGCCAGAGAGCGGGCGTGCGGGAAGATGCCGTGTTCCATCCCGGTCAAAAAGACCACCGGGAATTCTAGCCCCTTTGCTGTGTGCAGCGTCATGAGCGTGACCTCGCCCATGTGGTCTGCGAGCGCTTTACCTTCTTCATCGGTGGCGTCAGGCAGTTGGTCTGCATCAGCAACCAGTGCGACCTGCTCCAAAAAGTCTCCGAGTGTGCCTTCTGGATTGGCCTTATCGAACTCGCGGACGACGCCGACCAACTCACCGAGGTTTTCGGCACGTGATTCGTCCTGCAGGTCCTTGGAATTGCGCAGTGCTTCCAGCATCCCGGTCTGTTCCAGTACGGCCTCGAGGATGGTGGCTACCGACTCTGTCGCGGCAACCTGTTCGATATCATCGAGCAATTGAACAAACTTTTTGACGGAATTCAGCGACCGGGTAGCGAGACCGCCCGGTGAATTTTCAGCATCGCGAAGTGCGGCCATAAACGTCGACTGACCACGGGCCTGATGTGCAGCGATGGTTCCTTCGGCACGATCGCCAATACCGCGCTTTGGTTCGTTGAGAATACGACGCAGGTTCACATCGTCGTCAGGGTTATCGACCACTCGTAGGTATGCCAGCGCGTCTTTAATTTCTTTGCGGTCATAAAATCGCGTGCCCCCAACGACTCGGTATGGGATACCGGAGGCGATGAGTCGTTCCTCAATCGAACGTGACTGGGCGTTGGTGCGGTAGAAGATGGCCATATCGGCGGGACGATAGTCGTGGTTGTCCATCAGATCGTCAATGGTGTCTGTGATCCATTGGGCTTCACGGGATTCTGATTCAGCCGCGTAGCCGGTGATCACTTCCCCGCTGCCCTCATCCGTCCATAAGCGCTTGATCTCGCGCGATGGATTCTGTGCGATCACCGCATTGGCCGCGTCAAGAATTGTTTGGGTCGAACGATAGTTTTGCTCGAGCCGAATGACGGTGGCATCCGGGTAATCGTGTTCAAAGTCGATAATATTGCGAATATCGGCACCGCGAAACGCGTAAATGGACTGATCGGAGTCACCCACAACCGTGAGTTGGCCGCCGTCGGTCGTGACACCTTCGGGCTCACCCGGGGCACCGGTGAGTAAACGCACCAGTCGGTACTGGGCGTGGTTGGTGTCCTGGTACTCATCAACCAGCACAAATCGAAAGCGACGACGGTAGTTATCCAAGATCGCGGGGAATGCCTCAAACATGTGCACGACGTTGCCCAGCAGGTCGTCGAAGTCCATGGCATTGGCACCCCGCAAACGCGATGTGTATTCCTTGTAGACCTCAGTCACAGCCTGATGCCACGGATCAGCTGGAGCGGTCGAGGAGAACGCATCATCGTCGACAAGTTCGTTTTTCAGTGACGAGATCTTATTTCGGATGGCTCTGGGCGCGAAGCGTTTTGGATCCAGATCAGCGTCTTTCGCGATCTGAGTAATCAGGCGTAACGAATCATTGGCATCATAAATCGAAAAGTTCGATTTCAGACCAACGTGCTTCGCTTCTCGCCGCAGAATACGCACACACGATGAGTGGAAGGTCGAGATCCACATCTTGGCGGCATCCGGGCCAACGAGTTCACCAATCCGTTCGCGCATTTCCGCAGCGGCTTTATTTGTGAAGGTAATGGCCAAAAATTCGTGCGGGCGGGCATCTCCGGTTGCCAGTAAATGCCCGATGCGGTGGGTCAGCACACGCGTTTTACCAGAACCGGCGCCCGCGACGATCAGCAATGGCCCGCCTCGGTGCTGCACCGCCTCAGCCTGTGACGGGTTCAGCCCGGTGACCAAATGCTCGGCCGAGGCATTCAATACCTGTGCCGGGTCCTCGGCTGGAGTCTCGGCAGAAAAAGCAGGACGAAAACTGGGTAAAGAAGTCTGGTAGGCCATAGGCCACAAGTCTAGCGCCAGGTGACTCAAATGCTGCGGTATGTTCGCCGGCTGTGGAGAACACCGAGGCGCCGTCCACGCGAACTGAACTAAGATGAACTACAGGTATTCACAGAACCCTGGAGGACGTGTGGCGAGAAAGCGCCGAGCTAAAGACTACGAGGCGGACCAGTCGGCCCAACCGCAGTCGAAAAAACGTGCCGAGCGACCACGCTTAACCGCGGCCCAAGCCAAAGAGGACATTCGCCGGGCCAACCAACAAGAAGGCAACCCGGGCATCCTCGTGTTTGCGGTCCTGGCCGTCACGGTGTTCATGGCGTTCTACTACCACGTCCTCGCTTTGCAAGGTATGCAACAGCTCACCGGCGGGATGTCGATGCTCGACCACCGTCTGTCTGGGTTCAACGTGACTGACGTCGAACAGCTCTCTGATCGCATGGACGATGCCGCCATGGGGCAGTACAACTGGGTACACATCACTGCTGGCCGCATTTTCCCCGTTTTGATGGGACTCAGCGTCATTGCTGTGGGCCTCTGGACCCTTCGTTTCAAACTAGCTAAATGGGGTGCAGTCGTCGCTGCCATCGGCTATGCAGCGCTGGACATGTGGGGGTCGATGACTCGAGAAACAGCACTGATGGAAAGCACCCAAGCAAACGTTTCCGTCGCCTCGACGCTGACCATCCTCCAGTGGTTGTTCCTGGCCCTATTGGTGGTCTGGATCGTTGCCATGCTCATTTTGAAGTTTATCGGGCGCAATAGCCCGGGACTTGCAACATCGATGGATCCCGACCGCGAGATACCCTAAGATAGCCTGGGTATTATGGCCATCAGCCTCCGTAGCTCAGTTGGATAGAGCATCCCTCTCCTAAAGGGAAGGTCGCACGTTCGAATCGTGTCGGGGGCACCGTTACTCTTGGAGATGCAGCACCTTGTTAGCGTGCAATCGATAGGCCACTGATGCCATGACTTCACGAATCCAAGCAATCAACGGCGGGTTGAACTTGACGGGAGCCATGAGATCTCCGGTAGATGAGGATGAATAACTGGTTGCTTCTCCTATCAGTTTTTCACGGCTTTGTCAAGTCCCGGGTTTTGTGGAGGGTCTGCGTATTTTCATTTCTAGGCTGCCGCCGAAGTGTCGGTTTCGGTCCAGTGGTAGTCGGTTTCGACT
>NZ_BAAGSP010000030.1:0-34319 GCF_054782375.1 Yaniella soli | reverse complement strand
CTCCACGAAGCCAGACTCCGCTACCGGTGGGACACCCGCACCGTCAAGCCTTACGATTTCCGGTAAGCGCCGATAAGCCCCTATCCGCGCAATCTCTAACTACACGGTTGCCGTCATTGGAGATTCTCACGCGCGTGCTTGGCTGCCGATGCTCGATGAACTCGGCAAGGACGAGAACTGGAACATCCAGGGCTACACGAAGAACAGTTGCAGTCCGGTGCCCCTGGACAGTGCGGCACCAGACAGTGATCGATCCGAGCAAGCTGATTCTGAAGCGTGCAAAGAATTTGTGCAAAACGCGTCGACCGAAATTGGGCAGGACGACAACATCGATGCGGTCATCACAGCAGGTTCTCCGACGGATCATGGATTCTACGATGTCTCGGGGGCACACTCCGATAGCATCGCGGTCGACACGGTCAACGACATGTGGCGGGCATGGGAGGATTCCGGCAAGGAAGTTATTGCGATCGGTGAAGTACCGCACTTTGAAAAACTCAACGGTCCGACCTGTGTGGAGACCAATCCGGATGACGCCGCTGAGGCTTGTTCACTCCCTGCCGATGATGCCAATGAAGGTCGCCAGACCGTATTGACTTCTGCGGCAGATGCCCAAGACTCCCCCGCACAATTTTACGATCCAACACCGGGAATCTGTGACGATGAGCAATGCTACAGCATGGTCGGAAACCTCGTCACGCGCTACGACGAGAACCATATGTCAGCTGATTTCTCCCGATCGTTTCGCTCAGACTTCGAGCAATTCCTCGAAGACCAGAACGTTCTGGGACAATCGAATACGGCTACACTGACTGCCCATTAAGCCCGGCAGCGGCACGGTAAAGGTTTTGAAATAACAGGTTTGTCCGGCATTTTGGCACGCTCAGCAACGATGTCACAACCCAGAGCACCAAAATACAGCTGTGGTGAAACCGTGTCGCGCCCGAGCGCCTGAACAATAGCCTGACCCAAAATTCACCATGGTTTCAACCGTACCTAGCCTGCTCGTCAGTAGGTTCGAGAACGCAGAACTCGTTACCTTCTGGGACTTGCATTACTACCCAACCAGCATCTTTCGGTTGGCCAATATCCACCCGTTGTGCGCCTCGAGCCATCAGCCCCTCGACTGCGCCGGCATAGTCTTCAGCTAACACATCAAGATGCAGTCGGTTCTTGGTCACCTTGTGGTCACTTACCGGAATAAAAAATAATGATGGCGAGCCTCCGCTGGAATTCTCAACTTGGGTTCCGGCGGGATCGGCTTCCACTACGTGCCAGCCAAGTGTTTCTGCCCACCAGTGCGCCAACTCAACGGGATCTGCAGCGTCTATGGTCAGGGCCTCCCAAGTGATGTTCATAACATCCTAAACTAGTGGCGTCAGATGAACTGGGTCAACGCATGCTGCCAATGAGTCCTTGAAATCACCTGTGGCATCTTCAAAATTGTCGAGCCAGGAGAAGTCGAACTTGTTCATGCAGCAGTATTGCATCCTTGCTGTTGTCAATACTGCCACCAGCGACGGCACCCGTGTAGCCATCGATAATGAGCAGCACCCACGCGGCGAGACGCTCTGCATCGATGTCTTCACGAACCAGGTGCGATTCCTGCGCGTTGCGCACAACGGACGCTAGCAGGTGTTTTACGACTTCTTCTTGAGCACGCAGGGCTTGAGCAATGGGTGCTCGATGAACCATGGCTGCTATGGCTTGAATAACACCTGCCGATCGGGTGTCAGCGAGTTCTTCGACATTCTGGTCAACGAAATCGGTGATGACCTGCAATGGTGGCTCGGTGTGTCGAGCAGAAAAAAATTCTTTGGTCTCCGTTACCCCATATTCAACGATGGCGACCACAAGCATGTCTTTCGTTGGAAAATGGTGAAAGAACGTGCCCGATGCGATCTCAGCGATCGTGCAAATTTGCGCTGTTGTCGTTGCGGCACCGTGCTTGGCGAACGCCGTAAGACCAGCGTCGATAATCTGTGTCCGTCTAGCCGCACGCAGCGCGGGATCAATTGGTCGAGCCATGAAAGCAAGTATAGTTATTCGAGTGCATACTCACTTCAAGGTACTGAAGTATTAATCCTCTGCGATCAAGCGCAGCTGCTGCTTGCTATCGCGATCACGCACCACAACCCCCTGCTCAGCCAATGCTTCGCGAAGATTCTCGGCCTCCCCTGACCGATGGTCTTCTAATGCACGCCGACGCTTTCGCAGTAGTGCATGAATACTGCCACAAAGATCGGCGCTGCGATCCGTCCACTCCGAATAGACAGCTTCTCGAGGATCTGTCACCCCTCGCCACGGGTACCCGTAAGTTAGGAACGCTCGCTTGAGTTTTGGCGCAAGACTCGCCTCAGAAGTTGAACGAGATAATTCACGGGTGTCACCATCAAGCAGCACAAGCTCGTCTTTATCCATGAATACTTCGGCGATCTCGTGGTGATCAAAGACGGCCGATGCTTTTTCGGAAATGATGCGCACACGATCCGCGGCAACGACCACACGGCCGACCTCACTGTCCCAGACAGCAAAAACAAACCAGCCAGCCGCTGCACCCAATAATCCCAGCACGGGTATAGACCACGGCGTCAAGTCCATGAGACGAAGAACGACAGGAGCCGAATCGAATCGATCCAATAACCACGAAACAACAGGCCCCACGACTAGGGACAAAACGAGACCGAGGATGGCCCCTACCAGGGTGAAGATGGGGGCTCCTTTGGAATCTACGCTGACAGTCAACTGGGATTCGGACACTGGCCGGCTCCTTACCTTCTTCGCCTGCTTCACATGGTCCAGCTGTGCCGGTGGCACGCTTGGTATCAATACTACCGTTAATCGAGTATATACTCTAGTAATTCGGGCAGGAACTCCCAGCCCGTAAGTCCGCACCGTCGAGCGTTCGCGTTGCTATCGGACTAACTTGACGGTGCTGCACCCTGCAAGTGTTATGAGCAAACAACATGGTGCACAAGAAAATGGCAATCTTCGAACGCTAATTATTGGAGGTGGCTGCTTCTGCTGTCAGGACGCACCCGCGTCACCACGCTCGCCTGCATTTTCACAGCAAGCGACCCGAATAGCACAATGTTCCGACAACCAGATCAGTTATCGGGACGTTGTTGTCGTTGGGCACCCCACCTGGGTTTTTGAACAGATCAAGGGTGAATCGGGTCCGTTGCATTCAGCTCCGCGGCGATGAGAGCTCCCAATAGGAGTCTGCCAGTGTTGATGATTCGCGCATACGTGAAGTTTCGGACGGTCCGGTCCACCGGACTGCTAACTGTAAAAACCTCGGATTATAAGTGACATAACTGCACATTTTGGTAGACTTATGACACGTAAACATTTGGAGGTGTGTCATGACGAGTCCAGCAGTCAGTGGTCCAGAGGGTATCCGCGAAAGCATTGATCGAGGCGATAAGGTCGTCGAAATTCGACTCCAGGCCGAAAATGCTGCGAAACTTGCGAAGATTTTAGAGGCACAGCGTCAAGGTCACGATGTAGCCGTAGTGGAGTCTGCCAAGGAATATACGACCACCAAAGCGGCAAAGCTTCTTGGCATTTCTCGGGCACATCTAAGCCGCCTCATTCACGAAGGTAAAGTACGAGCGCACAAAGTTGGCACACATCACCGCATCACGGCGCGAGAGATTGAGTCACAGCAAACGATGAAAAAGTACCGCGAGAACCCAGACGCCCAGAAACTCGCTGAGCTCTGGGATGAGATGGGTATTGACGACTAAGTGCCGAGCATCGTTATTGATGCCAATGGACTCATTTCACGCATTTTGTCGAACTATTTTCTACACCTCGGCAAACACCCAGACATAAAACTCATCTGGAGCGATTCGCTACTTCATGAAGTGGAGAAGAATCTACGCAAGAAGTCCCGAAATGCAGAAGCCTGCCACCAATTCGTCCAGACCATGAAGTCATATCACCCCGATGCGAACATCGATGTGTCCGATACTGACGTAGAGAAGCTTCGTAAGCAGCGGACAGGCGTTGATGACGGGGGCACCCATATCCTGGCCACCGCGATTACCGGCGAGGCTGACATTCTGGCCACCGACAACACCCCTGACTTTGAAGCAGCCAGAGATTGGATGCAAGAACACTATGGGATCAAGCTGATGGAGCATGGTGAATTGTTGGCAATGCTATTCACTGAGTTTCCAGAACCATCCGTAGACGTACATCGTTACCTATTGACGGGAAACTACGCCGCCCAGGGCCAACAGCACATGCTTGATACTATGCGTCGCGCTACCAAGACTGCTGAGATGGCTATCGAAGCCTTGGAAAATGCTCTGGTTGATCTGGATGATCACGAGGACAACGTAGAGGACATCGAAGCGGCTATGACCGTCGCCTACAGCGATGGAAAGGAGCGCATTGCGGCAAGACAGAGGGAAGCTGCGCAACGACTGGGGTCGCAGGATATCAGGTGGGTTGGCCCTGTCACCAGAAAGGATGGCACCTTTGTGGCAGGCTATTTGCAAAGGCGCTGACTGAAGAGCAAGCCGCCCCAGAATGATTTTGTCGCTTGCAGCATATTGGAACAGTCCGACAAGGATACTTCGGCATTCGTGAGCAACTGCCATCATCTTCCCGTTTGGCTGGACAACGGCCTGTACCGATCCAGTGAGTAGCCCTACTGAACAGTCTATGATCAACGTTTGACCTATTAGAGGATTCAGATGATTCATATATTGCTTGTGACGAGAAGGCGGATCCCTGTATTGGCATTTCAAACTCGTCTAATTTCAAATAAATTATCGAAGTATAGCGTGGCGAGGTGGTCAACCGTGAGGATTTCATAACCGTCGCACCTGGTGATGATCTTCTTCGACAGGTTCTGCCATTTATCTTTGAGTACATTAACAGAGGCCGCTTTCGTTGCAGCTGTCGCGAAGAGCTGTCGTAGCTTTCCGTATGAGTCCCTACAGGAGCATCAGGACTGCAATTTTCGTTCTCCGGTTTTCCAGGAACCGTTTTCCCGCGTTCCCCAATTTTTAGACAAGCCCTCACCACCGATATTCCCCTCAGTTTCCTTCCTGTGACTGCTTTCAGACCTGAGAGTGTCCGCGAACGTGAAGAAGTCGAAAAACAAAATGCGTTCAAAGCTCTCCATATTCTCTCCATGGAGGTTTTGAGATTTGATTTTCACTGTGCAGCTGTTGATTCGATCAGTCGTATTTTGAACGATATTTTGCACCAGTATTCACCGCAAAAGTCGCTAGTGTTCCGCATGATCTAGGCGAAGTAGCGAGATATGATGTAGCGTGAGCAAGTATGAACTCACAGCAGGAAAACCAAGCCGACACGAACCTGAGAACGCTAATTGTTGGGGGTGGCTGCTTCTGGTGTCAGGACGCTGTTTATCGACAAACCAAAGGGGTCGTCGAGTCGGAGTCCGGCTACATTGGTGGACACACCGATCATCCAACATATGAACAGATTTCTACTGGGACGACGGGCCACGCGGAAGCGGTCAAAGTGACTTTCGACCAGGACGTTATTGACGCAGACACAATTATGGACATGCTCTTTGCTTCGCATGACCCCACCACGCTAAATCGCCAGGGTGCTGATGTAGGGCCACAGTATCGGTCGGCACTCTTCCCCCAGTCAGACGAAGACCGAAAGCTTTTCGCCGAAGCTATCGACCGGCACCAGCAATATTGGGATGATCCGATTGTCACTTCGATCGAAGAGGACGCCACCTGGTGGCCAGCAGAAGATCAACATCAAAACTTCTATCAGAAGAACCCAGCGTGGGGATACTGTCAGGTTGTGATTAACCCTAAACTGGCAAACGTGCGCAAACATTACTCTGCGTGGCTAAATTAAATACGCGCGACGTCACGAACTCTTATTGTTAAACACGAAATCTGTTTTTTAAAGTTTGCACCCCGTAAAGGATGATCCACAGATGGCAAAGATGCTCGATAACATCACCCAGGCAGTCGGCCAGACTCCACTGATTCGTCTCAACCGACTCACAGAAGGCCTGCCGGCTGATGTTGCTGTCAAAGTTGAGTTCTACAACCCAGCAAACTCTGTGAAAGACCGTATCGGTGTTGCGATTGTTGATGCGGCCGAAAAGGCCGGCAAACTCCGTCCGGGTGGCACCATTGTCGAAGGTACCTCCGGTAACACCGGCATTGCCCTGGCGATGGTCGGTGCCGCACGTGGTTACCGCGTCGTGCTCACCATGCCGGAAACCATGTCCAATGAACGCCGTGTCATGTTGCGGGCCTACGGTGCCGAGATCGTGCTGACGCCGGGCGCCGATGGCATGCGTGGTGCAGTCGACAAGGCGGCACAGATCGTAGAAGAAACAGACAACTCGATTCTGGCTCAGCAGTTTGCCAATGAAGCCAATGTGCACATTCATTACACCACCACCGGCCCAGAAATCTGGGAAGCTTCCGACGGTAACATCGACATTCTTGTATCTGGCATTGGTACCGGCGGCACGCTGACCGGTGCAGGTCGCTACCTGAAAGAACAAAAATCGGATATCGAAATCGTCGCTGTTGAACCAGCCGATTCACCGATCCTGTCCGGCGGCAAACCCGGCCCACACAAGATCCAGGGTATTGGCGCGAACTTCGTGCCTGAAGTACTCGATACCGAACTGTACTCCTCTGTGTATGCAGCTACCCTTGAAGAATCCGTGCAGAACTCGCGTCTGCTGGGCACAAAGGAGGGCATCCTTGGTGGTATTTCTTCCGGTGCAGCGATCGCAGCCGCACTTGAAGAAGCCAAGAAGGAAGAAAACGAAGGAAAACTCATCGTAGCGGTTATCCCTGACTTCGGAGAACGCTACATTTCCACAGTGCTCTACGAAGACATTCGCGGCTAATATACAACCCACGAGCTTCTGCCTTCGGTATGTCATGACTACCGAAGGCAGAATCGTTTAAGCCTTAACGCCAAGTCAGGCGTGCACATAGAATAATCTGAGCACCATCCGTGTTGAGCCTTACAACAACACTTCTTCTTGAAAGGGATACATTGGGAATCATACGCCGCGTCCAAGAGGACATTCAGGCCGCGAAAGACCGGGACCCCGCAGCACGTAGCACCTTTGAGGTGACCACGGCCTATACCGGGCTCCACGCTGTATGGATGCACCGTATTGCCCACAAGTTGTGGCAAAAGGAGCCCCTCAAAACCCCTGCACGGTTACTTTCCCAATTGAACCGGGCGCTGACCGGCATTGAAATCCACCCGGGTGCTGATATTGGGCGCCGGTTCTTTATTGACCATGGCATGGGCGTTGTGATCGGTGAAACTACCGAAATTGGCAATGACGTCATGCTCTATCACGGCGTGACCCTCGGTGGGCAGTCCTTGGAGAAGAAGAAACGTCACCCAACCTTGGGAGACGAGGTCGTTGTGGGTGCCGGTGCGAAGATTCTTGGTCCCGTAGTGATTGGTGCACGCAGCGCTGTCGGGGCAAATGCGGTGGTCGTGAAAGATACGCCGGAAGACTCGATTGCAACCGGCATTCCTGCCAAAGTGCGCCACCGCCGTGGCGCAGAAGAAGCCAAACCAGCAGTTGACCCCGCAGAATACGTCGACCCAGCTATGTGGATCTAACGCCGCATTTCGACTGCTAGTCCCCTACGGCGTCCCGTCCGCGCATGACGATGAGTGGATCTGGGACGCCAACGACGTCATGGTCTTTGCCCTCATATTCGAACTGGCTCAAAAAGTAGCGCATCGCATTAATACGGCCACGCTTCTTATCATTGGATTTCACGGTAATCCACGGTGCATGATCCGTATCAGTATGCAGGAACATGAGTTCTTTGGCCTCAGTGTAGGCTTCCCACCGATCCAGAGCTTCCAAGTCCACCGGTGACAGTTTCCAGCGGCGCACCGGATCCAGCTGGCGAATAGCAAAACGTGTGCGCTGCTCGGTTTGTGTCACCGAGAACCAGAACTTGATCAACGCAAAACCATCATCGACCAAGAGTTTTTCCAGTACAGGGGCCTGGTTCATAAACGTGGCGTACTGGTCTTCGTTGCTAAAGCCCATCACCCGTTCCACACCGGCGCGGTTATACCAAGACCGGTCAAACATCACGATCTCCCCCGCCGTGGGAAAATGGTTGATATAGCGCTGGAAATACCACTGACCGGATTCACGCTCGGTTGGTTTATTCAATGCCACCGTGCGTGCTGTGCGCGGATTCATGTACTCGGTGAAACGCTGAATCGTCCCGCCCTTGCCTGCGGCATCACGACCTTCAAAGACCACAATAATTTTCTTGCCCGTATCTTCAGCCCAGTACTGCAGCTTCAACAATTCGATCTGTAAGTAGTACTTTTCCAGCTCATACTCTTCGCGAGAGAGCCGCTCGGAATACGGGTAATTTTCACGCCACGTTTCGACGGCTTTGCCCATCGGGTCAATCAGATCAGGGTCTGGAGTATGCCCGTCAATGACGTCGTAGCCGCCCTCACGTAGGGTGTCGATGAATTCCCGCAGATTCTGTCGAGGCTGATCTGGGACGAGTTCTTCGAACAAGGCATACTCCTTAGTTACTGCAACCTGATAATGACGCTAGTTACATTGTGCACCGTCAGGGCCGAAATTACATGGACCGATCTCCGAATTTAACCAGGGGAATCTGAACAGTTGGTGAACTGCGCGGATTTGTTCACCTTCAAGAGGAAGGGCGAACGACGTGCATGCTGCGCTTGTGATGATTCTGCATGCACGTCGCTCACCCGGTCTATAAAATGGAACCGACGCTATAATTCCCGGCGCGGAAGCACTACCGGTCGTTGGGTGTCGGGGTCAGCAATGATCCGCACCGAGGTTCCATAAATTTCTTCGATCCGCCGTTCAGTAAGCACTTGGTCTGGTTTGCCGGTAGCTGCCAGCTGACCGTGATCGATCATGGCAATCGTGTCGGCATAAGCGGCAGCCAGTGAAAGATCGTGCAGGACAACAATGACGGCATGACCCTGGAGGGCAATGGCCCTGGCAATTTGCAGGACTTCTTCTTGGTGACGCAGGTCCAGTGCCGCTGTGGGTTCATCGAGCATGACGATGCGCGTTCCCTGGGCCAAGATCCTCGCCAAGGAGACCCGCGCCTTTTCACCACCCGACAGTGTCGGAAACACTCGGTGGGTGAGATGTGCCACGTCCGTTTTAGCGATCGCAGCGGCAATCGCGGCCTCGTCCTCGGCGGCCTGTGACGTACCGATCCATGGTGCTCTGCCCATCTAGATCACGTCCTGGGCGGTAAACGAAAACGCAACGTGATTTGCTTGTAATAGGACCGAACGAACTCGGGCGAGTTCTTTGATGTCCCAATCGGAGAGCGGCTGTTCGTCCAGGTGCCCTACTCAGAGTTCGACAGCGAGCAACTCGCTTACTCCGAGTAGGTCATCGACTCGAGCCTGACAGCAACTAGGTAAGAGTGGACGCAGCGGTCACGTATGAACAAGCAGAATCGGGATTTCACGATTTTTGAGAATACATTTCGAAGTGAGCATGCGCCTTAAGAAAAATAGGACGTGAATCGCACGGGCCGACTATGGCGCGACGACCGGCATAGTACTAGCTATGCTTTTGTTGTCGCTCAGCTCTCGAGAAGTCTGACCCCAGGGTTGTACGCCCCATCACTTACAAGAGTAGTCGACGGGGCGGTTGTTTTCGTATTCAAATACCTATTCAGATCCGTTGTTCGGAGATTTTCCCTTAACGGCTTCAATGACTCTAGGAATCCCGGAGAGTGCTGGCAGAGTCAATAGCCAGAATGCCTTCTATCCATCAGCACGCCGCCAATAAATGCTCCGGCGATGCCAAAAGCACCAGAACGAGAAACCCAATCATTCCAACTACCGTTGCGACGGAATCAGCTAACGCGGATCGCTTGTCAATAGTCGTTTTTGTTTCCAACTCAGTTTCGGCCATGCGCATGATGCGCTCCGGGAAATCTGAGCCAACCTGACCGTAACCTCTTAGGAGAGCAGGGTGAGGTAATGGGCCACTGTGAGATTCAAAATAAGACGCGCTAGCACCAGGCTCTAAGGCGTCGTCTTCTGTACCTTCGCCGCTGACTGACTGAGGGCGTTGCCCACCGTTGACCAGCTCTCCTTGACGTACTTCTTCTGGCTCGCCGTGCGACGGCGAGGAACTTTGAACCCCATCGCTAGAGCTGTCCCCCGATTGAGGCTTTCCGATACGCTCATCATTGCCTCCCTTTTCATGTTGTATGTCACCATATTTTCACGGGCTGAATCAGCGCTGACACGAATGGCCTATTATTTCGGCCACTATTTTTCTTGTGACGATGGCCTTAGGGCCCTTGGTTAGACTTACTTTGATCACAAACAATATCAGCAGTGGCGTTCCCCAGGCCATGGCTCACGTCACGCCATCGTATCCAGCACGCGATTATATGCACACGCCTAAACGTGAGCACGTGCCAGCGAAAGCATTCCTAGGCAATTTGCTGGCCAAAGCCCGCCAAACTCATCCTAACCACACCATTCCTTGAAGTGTCCCAAAGTTTTATGAGTTCCCCGAGAGTTCTTGGTGCGAGCCAATCGCCCACCGTCTAGCAAGACCTACACGGCGACCACGTGTGGCTCACCGATTCCACGGAATTCAAGGCTGAATCGTGTGCAAATTACGCCAACGTGAAAGCCCCACTTCGTTGGCATTCACGAAGTGGGGCTTACATTATTATGTGGGTCCTACCGGGATCGAACCGATGACCTACTCGGTGTAAACGAGTTGCTCTACCAGCTGAGCTAAAGACCCTTTGCGCTTGCGATGTTCGCTGCGCAACAAGATTCAATAGTAGCCCATTATTTTTCATTGTGCAAAACGGAGAGATGGTCATCCATATTGCGACTGCCAGCGGTCGATTCAATGGTTTCGAGAACTTCACCTGAACGATCCACCAACAGGCTGACCCGTTTGGGTCGGCCCGTGGTGGTGTCCAGCACGTCGTAGTGACTTGCGACCGCGCCGTGGGGCCAAAAGTCGCTGAGAAACGGCACAGTTAGACTCAGTTGGTCACAGACCATGCGCAGCACCGGCGCGGAGTCGGGTGCGATAAGCCGCACCGCGACTCCTTCATCGGCCAGAGTGTCTGCCAGTGTCGCAACGTGTTCTAATTCCGACATGCACACGGGCGTATACGCACCAGGAATGAAGATTAGCCATGTCTTGTCCGAGGCAGGCTCATCCGGCCCCTCTATCGGAGGGCACGGCCAGTGTTGACCGTATTGATCTCGTAGGGCCGGTGTCGTCACTACACGCGTCGCTCTATGCGAGTGGCGAGCCAGTCTTCGGAAACCCCAGCGGTGACGGTCGCACGAAGACCCGCAACGTGTGCAGATTCAGACACGTCCATGGGCGAAACATGGCCAGGTTGTGAAGACCGCGGGATCAGCAACCAGATTGGAGCATTGTCGTCCAGATTCGTGGTGGCATCAACGAGAGCATCCGTGAGCTCAGTGATGTCTCCATCGTCCTCGCGCCACCACAGCAGCACAGCATCAACTGGCTCTTGGTCTTCTTCGGTCAGGAATTCCTCACCGAGGGCATCCTCGAGCCCGTTTCGAAACTCAAAGTCGATGTCTTCATCCCATCCGAGTTCTTGGATGACATCTCCAACTGCTAGTTCGAGTTCGCCAATAAAATGATTGTTATCTGGGTTCTTACCAGATGACGAGTTGCTCACAACACTCCTTATTCAATACGTTGGATTCTATTTTTCAAAATTCTTGAGACATTAGCAACATGTAGACATCATACTGTGTCGTTAGCATGCAGTGACATATCCTTCAACTGAACTACGAACTACCGAATTTCGGCGCCCACTTGCCGTTGAGGGGTAGAATCCTGATGAGATCCCTTTGACATGACGCATTTGAGCGCACAACGTCGAATGCGTACCGATGACGACCTGACAAGATGTCGTTAGTGAAAGAAAGAGGTCACTGTGAGCACAGCCGAAGAGAGCTATGACATCCGAAGTGGTTTGACCGACCACGCACCCGATAAAGATCCTGAAGAAACATCTGAATGGATTGAGTCTTTTGACAGTCTGGTAGATATCGCCGGAACAGAGCGCGCTGAGTACATCATGCGCCAACTGTTGCAGCGTGCGAGCACACAATCTGTTGCCGTACCGATGGTGACGACTACCGACTACGTCAACACCATTCCGGCCGATCAGGAACCGGACTACCCAGGTGACGAGGAATTAGAGCGTCGCTATCGCAACTACTTGCGTTGGAACGCAGCTGCCATCGTGCAGCGCGCACAGCGTGACGGTGTTGGCGTTGGTGGCCACATTTCGTCCTACGCCGGCCAAGCAACCCTGTATGAAGTTGGCCTGAACCACTTCTTCCGTGGTCAAGATCACGAGGGCGGCGGAGACCAGATTTTCTTCCAGGGTCACTCCTCTCCCGGGAACTACGCTCGCGCATACCTCGAAGGTCGCTTGAGTGAAGATGAGCTCGACGGCTTCCGTCAAGAAAAGTCCCAGGCACCAAACGGTCTGCCATCGTATCCACACCCAAAAATGTTGGACGATTTCTGGCAGTTCCCGACCGTGTCGATGGGTATTGGTCCGATCAACGCGATCCACCAAGCCCAGTTCAACCGCTACATTCATGACCGCGGCATTAAAGACACCTCGCAGCAGCACGTCTGGGCATTCCTTGGTGACGGCGAGATGGATGAGCCAGAATCCCGCGGTGCACTGCATATTGCTGCGCAGAACAAGTTGGACAACCTGACCTTTGTCATCAACTGTAACCTCCAGCGTCTCGACGGTCCGGTTCGCGGGAACGGCAAGATCGTCCAGGAGCTCGAAGCCACCTTCCGCGGCGCCGGCTGGAACGTCATCAAAGTCCTCTGGGGTCGTGAGTGGGATCCATTACTGGAAGCCGATGACACCGGTGAACTCGTGCGCGTCATGAACGAAACCCCTGACGGCGACTACCAGACTTATAAGGCCGAAGACGGCGGATTCGTCCGCGAACACTTCTTCGGGCGGTCTTCGACCACCAAGGAACTGGTAGCCGACATGTCTGATGAAGACATCTGGAAGCTCAAGCGCGGTGGCCACGACTACAAGAAGGTCTACGCCGCCTACAAGGCTGCGACCGAATCCAATGGCAAACCGACCGTCATTTTGGCCCACACCATTAAGGGCTACGGTCTGGGGACCACGTTCGAGGGCCGCAACGCGACGCACCAGATGAAAGAAATGACGATCGACGAGATCAAACTCTTCCGCGATCGTCACCGCATCCCCGTCTCGGACGAAGAGATCGAAAAAGATCAGCACGCCATGCCGTACTACCACCCCGGTGCGGATGCTCCCGAGATCAAGTACCTCCAGGAACGCCGTCAGAAACTTGGCGGATATGTCCCAGAGCGTCGCAAGAAGTACCATCCACTGCAGATGCCACCGGAGTCCACCTATAAGCACTCCCGCAAAGGCTCGGGCAAGCAACAAATTGCCACCACCATGGCATTTGTTCGTCTGCTGCGTGACTTGATGCGCGATAAGAATATCGGCAAGCGAATTGTGCCGATTATTCCGGATGAGGCCCGTACCTTCGGTATGGACTCGTTCTTCCCAACGGCCAAGATCTATAACCCACGCGGCCAGAACTACATGTCGGTGGACCGTGAAGCACTGCTGTCCTACAAGGAATCCACCGAAGGACAACTTTGGCACGTGGGCATTAACGAAGCCGGTGCAACCTCGGCCATGACCGCTGCGGGTACCTCGTACTCGACTCACGGCGAAATCATGATCCCGATCTACATTTTCTACTCGATGTTCGGATTCCAGCGCACCGGGGATAGCTTCTGGGCTGCCGCCGACCAGCTGACCCGTGGCTTCGTGATCGGTGCAACCGCCGGTCGGACCACCCTTGCCGGTGAAGGAACCCAGCACATGGACGGTCACTCACCGATCCTGGCTGGCACCAACCCCGGCGTGAAGCACTACGACCCGGCGTTCTCCTACGAGATCGCCCACATCATGCGCAACGGTTTGCACGAGATGTATGGCGATCACGATATGGGCGATCACGTACGCAACGTGATGTACTACATCACCGTGTACAACGAGCCGATCACCCACCAGCCAGAACCAGAAGACATGGACATTGATGGCTTGCTGAAGGGTATCTACCGCTACTCAACCTCCGATATTGGCGGGCCAAAGGCCAACCTGTTCGGCTCGGGCGTATCACTGCCGTGGGTCATCGAAGCCGCAGAAGTGCTCGCCGATGACTGGGGCGTATCAGCTGATGTTTGGTCGGTGACCAGCTGGAACGAACTGCGCCGCGATGCCGTAGCCGCAGAACGTGAACGCATCACCAACCCAGACGCCGAACCACGGGTCCCCTACATCACCCAGGTGATGTCTGAGACCGAGGGTCCGGTTGTGGCCACGACCGACTTTGCGACACTGCTGCCGGACCAGATCCGCCAGTACGTGCCCAATGAGTTCGCAACCCTGGGTGCCGATGACTTCGGATTCTCCGAAACTCGCGCCGCCGCACGCCGCTACTTCAAGATTGACACCCACTCTGTGGTCGTCCGCGCCCTGCAGATGCTGGAAGAATCTGGCGACGTAGAAGAAGGCACCGCCTCCTCGGCGTTTGCCAAGTACGGCCTTGATGATGTCAACCGCGGTACCACCGGTACAGCAGGTGGCGACTCCTAAGCTGTCACCATACAATTGAACATCCACTTGCGGGGTGCTGGAAATTCTCCAGCACCCCGCACAGTGTTTAACCCCCGGGGCACACGGACACCGGAGCGGTGCAGTGCTCAACCTCATAGCCTGGGCTACGATAGAGCCGTGTTAAACCATCCTGAATCCTCCGCAGCCCCATCCACACTGGCCGAAGCAGCCGACCTGATCCGCACACCCGAATTGAAGCCAACCAATGACGGGCACTTTGGCGCATATGGCGGCGCCGTCCTACCTGATGCACTGGCTCGGCCCATGGAAGACGTGGCAAAAGCCTATGAGGAAGCTCGGCAAGACCCCGCGTTCTATGCAGAATACACACGCTTACTGCGCGACGTGGTCGGCCGCCCAACACCACTGATGCTGGCAGAGCGCCTGACCGAAGCCGCCGGTGGCGCAAAGATCTTCTTGAAACGCGAAGACCTCAACCACACCGGTGCCCACAAGATCAACCACACCCTGGGTGAAGTGCTGTTAGCTAAGCGCATGGGCAAACAAACCGTCATCGCAGAAACGGGTGCCGGACAACACGGTGTTGCCCTGGCCGCTGCAGCAGCGCTGGTCGGGTTGGACTGCGAAATCCACATGGGTGCCGTTGATGTGGCAAAACAACACCCCAACGTCGTGCGCATGCAACTCCTTGGCGCCAAGGTGGTCTCGGTTGAACGCGGCGGCGCAACGCTCAAAGAAGCAGTCGATTCAGCCTTCGAAGTCTATGCACAATACCCCGAACAGTATCTCTATGCCATCGGCTCTGTTGTTGGGCCCCACCCATTCCCCACCCTGGTGCGTGACTTCCAAGCTATCGTCGGCGCTGAAACTCGAACACAATTCCTACAGGGCAATGACGGTACCCTGCCCACCGCAGTCATCGCTTCGGTAGGTGGCGGCTCAAACGCCATGGGCGCCTTCACAGCATTCCTCGATGACGACGATGTGCGACTGATCGGTGTGGAGCCCGGCGGCTCAGGAAGTGAACTGGGCCAACACGCGATGACCATGTCCAAGGGGGCCACCGGTGTGCTCCACGGCATGACCACCCGCGTACTCACCGATGCAACCGGTGAGCCTGCACCGGTCCATTCGATCGCCTCCGGCCTGGACTATCCGGGCGTTGGTCCACAACACGTTTTCCTCGCCGAAGCTGGCAGAGTCGAATATGTCTCGGCCAACGATGGTCACACATTAGAGGCCTTCCAACTCGTGTCCCGCACCGAGGGTATTATTCCAGCGCTCGAGTCCTCCCACGCCATAGCCGAAGCACTCCGGTTGGCACCTCAACTCGGCAGCTACGCTTCGATCGTCGTGAACCTGTCGGGTCGCGGAGATAAAGACATCGACTATGTGGCCGACAAGATCGAGCTCGCAACCCCGGAGGTGGTGCGGTAGTCGATGAATAGTTGG
Source organism: Yaniella soli (assembly GCF_054782375.1). Taxonomy (NCBI): domain Bacteria; kingdom Bacillati; phylum Actinomycetota; class Actinomycetes; order Micrococcales; family Micrococcaceae; genus Yaniella; species Yaniella soli. The sequence continues at coordinate 18,144 of NZ_BAAGSP010000030.1, read as the reverse complement.
TCAACCAAGTTCCCAAGAGCCGTCTCGAACGAGGCGAAGGCCGCCGTGCGAGCCCATCTCGGCGAGCTCAAAACGGCTGTGCTTCATCAACTCAACACCTCACTCCCCTGGTTTCGTGAACTGCCCGCAAACCAACGAGCCAGCCTGGGCGAAATTGCGCAACAAGGGCTCAGTACCTTTGCCGACTGGTTTGAACACAGCGAGAAGAAGGTCAAAATCTCGGTTTCGGGTGTACTGCACTCGGTGTTCGGCAATGCCCCACCCGAACTCTCCAGGATTGTCACGCTCCAACAGGCCGTGCAACTGCTGCGCACAGTACTACAGGTAGTCGAAACCCAGCTCCCGGCCATTGTGGCGGAACCAGATAAAACCGCGGCTCGATACGCCGTGGTGTTCTACTCACGAGAGATTGCCTTTGCTCTGGCCGAAGTCTATGCCCGGGCCGCAGAGACGCGCGGTTCCTGGGATGCCAGGCTCGAGACGCTGTTATTGGATTCCATCCTGGCCGGCGACCGCGCCGATGAAATTCGCTCCAGAGCAGCAGCAACAGGTTGGAAAGCCACCAGCGGTATTACGGTCATGGTCGGGCACCCCGCACAGCTCGATGAAGCACAACTGGTGGCACAACTGCGTGAGGTGGCCTCCCGGTCGAGGCTGGAAATACTGATCGGCGTCTTATCTGACCGGTTGGCGATCGTGCTCGGCTCGGTTCGCGATATCGAGACCGACACGCGGACCATTCAACGCGGATTCGGTGACGGTCCGATTGTCTACGGGCGGATGGTCGATTCACTCGTTGATGCGCCACAGTCTGCGCAAGAAGCGCTCGAAGGATTCTCTGCCGCACCTGCCTGGCCCGGTGCGCCACGACCCATTTCAGCAGCCGAGCTGCTGCCCGAACGTGCGCTCAATGGTGACCAGATCGCCCGTAGCGCTTTGACCTCCCAGGTGTATCAGCGGTTGGCACGTGCCGGGCATTCACTGTTAGAAACCGTCGATGTCTACACCACGACCGGTGGCTCATTAGAAGCCACCGCACGCCAGTTGTTTATTCATGCCAATACCGTTCGCTATCGCTTGAAGCGCGTATCCGAGTTAACCGGCTGGGATCCAACTTCACCCAGAGATGCATATGTCCTACAAGTTGCGCTCATGACGGGTAGACTTGATACGGTCTTAAATCAGCCAGAACAATGACCAGAACCAAAATCGCCGCCGAGTCGCCAGCGTTTCATTTTTGTAGGATTCCTACAAAAAGCGCGACTATACTCGGGGACTACCTTTACTGGTTCTGACCGAAGAATTTGGAAGAGTTGACTCTATGCTCGCAATCGTGTGCCCAGGACAGGGCTCCCAGACGCCAGGCTTCCTGGAACCGTGGCTCGAACTGCCCGGTATCTCTGACACCCTGAAGGAATGGTCCAACGCCACTAACGTCGACTTGGTGACTCATGGGACAACCTCCGATGAAGACACCATCAAAGATACCGCTGTCGCACAGCCCTTGATCGTGGCAGCTGGTCTACTCGCGGCCCAGGCTATGGGAACCGACAAGCTGGATCCGGCCACCTGGATGACGGCGGGGCACTCGGTTGGTGAAATTACCGCAGCCGGTCTGTCGGGTGTCCTCTCCCCTGTCGATGCACTCGAATTTGTTCGCGTCCGCGCCCAGGGCATGGCAACTGCCTCGGCGGCCGAAACAACCGGCATGGCCGCAATTCTTGGCGGCGACCAAGATGAAGTCATCAAATATTTGGAAGACTTGGACATGACTCCGGCTAATGTCAACGGTGGTGGCCAGGTCGTCGCCGCCGGTTCTAAAGAAGCCCTGGCACACCTTGCCGAGCATCCGATGGAGAAAACTCGCGTCATAGAGCTGAAAGTCGCCGGTGCGTTCCACACCCAATACATGGCCTCTGCGGTTGCTGAGTTGGAATCCTATGCCAACACGTTGACCCCGCAGAACCCGAGTATGGCGCTGGCTTCCAACCGCGACGGCGCCGTCGTAGATTCTGGCCAGGCATTCGTGGATCGGCTGATACAGCAGGTCACGTCCCCGGTTCGTTGGGACCTGTGCCAACACACTATGGTGGATGCCGGCGTGACCGGTATACTTGAGCTTTTGCCGGGTGGAACCCTGACCGGTATCGCACGGCGCGCCATGAAGGGTGTCAAAACTCTGGCGATCAAAACTCCGGCTGATCTCGACAAAGCTCAAGAATTTATCGCCGAACATACCCAGAACATCTCAGCGTAAGGTCTATCGTGTCTACAGTCAGTTTGAACCAATACAATCCGACCAAGGGAAGTCGCATCCTCTCCGTCGGGGCATTTCGTCCAAATAATCTCGTGAACAACGAAGACTTAGCCGGACCGATCGATTCATCTGATGAATGGATCCAACAGCGCACCGGGATTGTCACTCGTCAACGCGCTGAAGCAGATGTCGCCCTGTACGACATGGCACTAGCTGCCGGGAAACAAGCCATTGATCGTGCCGGCATCAAAGCCTCAGATCTTGATGCAATTCTCGTCTCGACCGTCACCTTCCCGTATCCGACCGGCTCGGTTGCGGCGCTGATCGCCGGCGAATTAGAGATCACCGTTCCGGCCTACGATATTTCTGCTGCCTGTGCTGGCTACTGCTACGGCGTCGCCCAAGCCGATGCGCTTGTGCGTTCTGGCATGGCCGACAAAGTCCTGGTCATCGGTGCAGAAAAACTCTCAGACTTCGTGGACCCCACAGATCGTTCGATTTCCTTTTTGCTCGGCGACGGTGCAGGTGCGGTCGTCGTGGGTGGTTCTGAAGAACCAGGTATCTCAAAGTCGAACTGGGGTTCCAAAGGGCAAGACTGGGACATGATCCGTATGACCCATTCCAACCTCGACATGCGCGATGCCATCCACGAGGTAGAGCGCACCGGCGATCCAACCGCCATTACCGAACCCGGTAGCCAGGGAAGCCTCTGGCCAACCCTGCGCCAAGAAGGTCCGTCGGTCTTCCGTTGGGCAGTCTGGGAAATGGCCAAAGTTGCCAAGCAAACCCTCGAAGATGCTGGCGTCACCGCTGAGGATCTCTCAGCATTTCTGCCACACCAGGCAAATATGCGTATTATTGACGAGTTCGCCAAACAACTCAAACTTCCCGACCACGTGGCCATTGGTCGCGATATCGCAGACGCAGGCAATACCTCTGCCGCATCTATTCCACTGGCGATGCATCGCCTGTTAGAAGAACGACCAGAACTCTCTGGTGGTTTGGCCTTACAAATTGGTTTTGGTGCCGGACTGGTCTACGGCGCCCAGGTCGTTCGACTGCCATAAGTCGACTATCTGCACTGACCAGCACATCGTACACCCTGTGCAAAGACACTTTGCACGCCTATTTAAAGGAGCCGCTCATGGCTAATAAAGAAGACATCCTCGCCGGCCTCGCCGAAATCGTCAACGAAGAAACCGGTCTGGAGACTGAAGAAGTCCAGCTGGACAAAAACTTCACCGACGACCTCGACATTGACTCGATCTCGATGATGACCATTGTCGTCAACGCCGAAGAAAAATTCGACGTGAAAATTCCAGACGAAGAAGTCAAAAACCTTCAGACCGTCCAGGACGCCGTCGATTTCATCGCAAACGCTTCCTAACGGATGAGGACGGACCAGACAGGTCCGCTATGAGCGGTGGGCCGGGAGCAATCCCGGCCCCGCAGGCCGCCCACCACTTCCGATTCACGAACCACTCGGCCACAACACAGGCCATCTAGAAAAGGCATTGGATATGACCCGTAAAGCCGTAATTACCGGTCTTGGAGCGACGTCCCCAATCGGTGGCGACGTAGACACCATGTGGGCAAACGCCCTGGCAGGTACCTCTGGTGCGCGGCCAATCGAAAAAGACTGGGTAGAAGAATATGACCTGCCAGTAACCTTCGCTGCGCAACTGACAAACGAGCCAACCGAGGTATTGTCACGCGTCGAAGCACGCCGCATGGATCCAACCACACAAATGGGTCTTGTCGCAGCACGAGAAGCCTGGAACGACTCCGGACTGTCAGATGACGACTTCGAGCCAGAACGCTTCGCAGTAGCCTTTGGTACCGGCATCGGTGGCGTATGGACGCTCCTCGACTCGTGGGACAATCTCCGCGAAAAAGGCCCTCGTCGCGTACTCCCAATGACCGTACCCATGCTCATGCCAAATGGTGCTGCCGCTGCCATCTCCATGGATCTGTCAGCACGCGGTGGAGCTATCACAACCGTCTCCGCGTGTGCCTCGGGAACCGAAGCAATGGATAACGCTCGACGTCTGATCGAAACCGGCGACGCCGATGTCGTCGTCACCGGTGGCGCAGAAGCAGCCATCCACCCACTACCCATCGCAGGCTTCGCCTCGATGCAGGCACTGTCCAAGCGCAATGATAACCCGACAGCAGCCTCACGCCCATACGACACTGACCGTGACGGCTTTGTGCTCGGTGAAGGCGCCGGCGCACTCGTAGTCGAATCCGAAGAACACGCCCGAGCCCGCGGCGCCAAAATCTACGCGGTCCTGTCCGGCTCCGGCATTTCCTCAGACGCCCATCACATTACGGCCCCCGAGCCAGAAGGCAACGGTGCTGCACGCGCACTGCGCAAAGCGATTGCCAGTGATGAGATCGAGCTGAGCGACGTCGTCCACGTCAATGCGCACGCGACCTCCACTCCCGTAGGCGACCGCCCAGAATACGTGGCCATGAAAGCAGTCTTTGGTGACCATCTGGACAACATTCAGGTATCGGCTACCAAATCACAGACCGGCCACCTCTTAGGTGCCTCAGGTGCGCTTGAAGCCATCTTCACCGTGCTGGCCATCCACCACCGCAAGACGCCGGTGACCATCAACCTGGACAACCAGGATCCAGACATTCCACTCAACGTTGTCAGTGGCACACCAGGTGAACTGCCATCCGGTGATATTGCTGCGTTGAGTAACTCCTTTGGCTTTGGAGGCCACAACGCGGTCGTCGCGTTCCGGAGCTACTAAGCCGATTTAAACGACTCAATGGAGGGCGGTTCCGACTATCGGAGCCGCCCTCCATCGTGTCTATGAAGGATCGTTGAGGCGTTAGCCTACCTGGTGCAACCAACGCACATTGGCGCCGTCTGCTGCTTGGCGGAACGGTTCCAGTTCCTCATCCCAAGCTTCACCCAGTGCAAGCGAAAGTTCGTGGTACACCGCTGACGGTTCACCTGCCGCCTGCTCATAGGCATACCGGATGCGGTCTTCGGAGACCATGATGTTGCCGGTGACATCCGTGGTGGCATGGAAAATGCCGAGTTCAGGGGTATGCGACCAGCGCGAACCGTCAGAGCCCTCAGAGGCTTCTTCAGTAATTTCATAGCGCAGGTGGGCCCAGCCTCGAAGAGACGAGGCCAATTTGGCGCCACTGCCCTGGTGCGCCATCCAGTTGATTTCAGCGCGGTACGTCCCCGGGGCGGCGGGCTGGGATTCCCATTCGAGTTTTTCTTGGGCACCCAAAGCAGCCCCGACTGCCCACTCAATATGTGGGCACAGGGCTGCAGGGGCAGAGTGCACGTACAGTACACCTCTTGCGTCAATGCCAGACATTCCGATCCTCCATTGTTAGCGATACGTCTTCCCCTACGACCACTCAATATGGGATCTCTATGAACTGACAGCAACCATTATGCCTGATCGGATTCATTATAGCCACCAGCACCACGACAAGTAGCGTAACGTGACTGGATGTCGCTAAATTGTCCGGAACTTCTTTTCGGTCATGCCCGTGGGTGTGCCTGGCGATAACCCTGACGTAAGCGATCTATCGAAACATGCGTGTACAGCTGGGTGGTTTGCAGCGACTCGTGTCCGAGGAGTTCTTGGACTGAACGCAGATCCGCTCCCCCGTCCAGCAGGTGTGTGGCGGCCGTATGGCGCAGCACGTGCACACCTGAAGCTGACGTAGTCCCCAAGTCTTTGAGTACTGCATTGACGACCTCACGGATCTGACGGGCCCCAATGCGCTTGCCTCGAGAACCAAGAAAGACCGCCGGCGACTGATGATTGTTCGCTACAACCTGTGGCCGACCACGATGCAACCACTGCTCAATAGCGTCCACCGCCGGGTTGGTCAACGGCACAACACGCTGCTTGTCACCTTTACCGGTCACTTTGATCATCGCACGGGAAAAGTCGACATCATCAATATCGAGCCCCTCCAGCTCAGCAACACGAATCCCAGTGGAGTACAGCACCTCAACCATGGCCAGATCTCGCAAAGCCAGCGGATCTATTTGCGTACCATCTGTACTCACCGCCTTGGCTTTCAAGCCTTCCAACGCCTGGCGCATTTGCGCCTTCGAGAGGGTGTCCGGCAGATGCGACGCCGTCTTGGAGGCCACAAGACGTGCTGCTGGGTCGTCGTCGCGAATCCCCTGGCGTACGAGCCATGCCATGAATTGGCGCACCGAGGTGCTTTTGCGCGCAAGCGTTGTTCGGCCAATGCCATGACGGGTCAATTGCGCAAGCCAGCCGCGCAACTCTTCGAGCGTAATCTCTCGGAAGACCGGCACGGGGTCTTGAGCTTGTGCCGAAGCGGTCTGAAGATCTGAGGCGAGGCCTTGCACATCCGAGCGGTACGAACGAATGGTGTGGTCGGATCGGTTCATCTCGTGTTTCAGATGATGGCAGTATTCATCAATAAGCTCGGCATCCTGAGATGAAATATTGCTAACCATAACTTCACTCTGGCACGAATAACGCTCCCAACAAAGCATCATCTGATGGTGTCTCGACCTTTCCGCCAGCCTTGCTCATTGCGTGCCACCAGCTCGTCGCGTGACAGCTTGGCTAGAATCCCGGTGATTCGCGGAACAGACAGGCCCGTGATGCCGCACAGATGCTCAACGGTGGTTCTGCCTCGTACCGGAAGCGCGTCAAAGACCAGCATTTCTTCGGTCGTCAATGTGTCATAGGCACGTTCGTCACCCCGCGGCTGCTGTGCTGCGGGCGCATCGGTGAACGTGTCGAACATCGACTCAAGATCTGCGGGATCATCGATGAGCATCGTGGGTGTTTCCTTGATGAGGCGATGGCACCCCGCTGAGGTTGGTACGTTGATCGGTCCGGGCACAGCACCAACGCTGCGACCGAGGTCGTGAGCATGATGGGCGGTATTGAGCGCACCGGAACGATAGCGCGCTTCAACCACAATCGTTGCGTTGGCAAGTGCTGCGATCAGACGGTTGCGATTCAGAAAACGATAGCGGTTGGGCCGCATGCCAGGTGGCATCTCTGAGACGAGCAGCCCGTCAGCAGCGATCTGGTGCAGCAGCTCGACGTTACCAGCTGGATAGAACCGATCCAGACCACCGGCCAACACAGCAATGGTCGCCACACCCGGCGCTGATGCACCTAATGCGGTCCGGTGCGCTCGGGCGTCGATACCGTAGGCGCCACCTGAAAGCACGGTCAGGCCCATACTGCGTGCCTTGGTGGCCAGCATGGTAGTTGCAGCATCACCGTAGCTTGTGACCTCGCGGGAGCCCACCAGCCCTACTACACGCTCCACAGGCGGTATCGCTGCGCTGCCCAGGGTCCACAGCCCGATAGGTTCGGTTGAGGCGAGGTCTGCGAGCGCACACGGCCAGTCGTCATCTTCTGGGATGATGAAGTGTCCACCAAGTGAGGCGATGTAGTCCAGAGCCTGGTTGGGATTGAGATATGTGCTTCTGCGACGCCAGCGTTGGATTGCCTCACCAATTGTGTTGCGCAGTTTCTTTGTAAAGTCACCGTCGTTGGCATATGCACCGACCAGTGCGATCCAGTCTTGCTGTGTTGGTGTCTGTCCCTGGATGATCTCGAGGAGTCGTATCGGACCCCAGGCTTTTGAGGCGATGACGCCGTAGGCGTCTGCCGGTTCGATGACCTGGGTGAGCCCGGCGCGTGCTGTGCGGATAGCGTGGTCAGCCATGGTGGTCTCCGGTGGTGTTGAGTCGTAAGTACAGGGCCATATCCACGTGGTCTGCCGTCGGCCGATCAGCGTCTAAGAGGTCGGCGATAGTCCAAGCCACACGAAGAATGCGCCCATACCCTCTGGCCGAGATCTGTTGGGTGTCCAGGGCTTGTTGGAGTATCCGATGGCCTGCACCGTCCACTGCCAGTGCCGACTCATGGAAGAGCTGCATAGGCACTTGACCATTGCGGCTCAACCCATAGGGTGCCAGCCGCTGCTGGGCACGTTGAACGGCCGCGGCCACGCGCGCTCCAACGTCAGCCGAGGATTCCGCTGCTGCCTGGGTCATGAGGTGTTGTGATGTCACGGGCTCCACGCTGACTTGTAGGTCCACCCGGTCCAACAGCGGTCCGGAGAGTTTGGCTGCATAGCGCCTGCGTTGCAACGAGGTACACCGGCATTGTTTGCCGGTACCGTAGCCGTGGCCGCACGGACACGGATTGGTCGCCATGACTAATTGGAACTGAGCGGGAAACTCCACGGTGTGTCTGGCGCGATGCACAATCACGCGGCCGGTTTCTAACGGTTGGCGCAGTGTCTCGAGCACCGGGCGTTTGAATTCTGCGGCTTCATCGAGAAACAACACGCCCCCGTGAGCTTTCGAAACCGCACCGGGCCGGATGGTGCCCGAACCCCCACCAATCAGTGCTGTAACCGTTGCCGAGTGATGTGGTGCTTCAAATGGTGATTGGCCCGGCAGTGTCGTCAATGCACGCTCACCCTCAGATAACGACTTCAGTGCCGCATGTTCCAGTGCGGTGGACGGCTCCATATCCGGCATGATCGTCGGCAGTCGTTGTGCCAACATCGTTTTGCCTGCTCCGGGCGGGCCATTGAGTAACAGATGGTGCCCGCCAGCTGCGGCAATCTCTAAGGCCCAACGTGCTTCGTGTTGGCCCTGCAGCTCTGCCAGATCGACTCCTGGCTCTACGGGCACCGGGTCAGGCTGCGATACGCCGGTTGGTTCGCTTCGAACCACCGGTGCGGGTTCTACCGGCCCGCCAAAAGCATGGGCGACTTCGCTCAGGTGTCCATAGGCACGTACGCGAGCTCCAGGCACCATGGCGGCTTCTGCTGCTGAGGCTTGTGCGACCACAATGTCGGTGTAGCCCGCGTCGACGGCAGCCATCACCGCGGGAAGAATGCCTGGCGCAGATTGCAGTGACCCATCAAGGCCCAGTGCCGCGAGAAAAACCGGTCCGGTTTCGCGAGTAACGGCGTAGTCGGCACCCCATGCTGCCATGATGATTGCCAGGTCAAAGAGCGAGCCACGCTTCTGTAAAGAAGCCGGCGTGAGATTGACCGTGAGATGCCGTCGGGTCAGATCTAAGCCAGAGTTGCGTGCTGCCGCCCGAATACGGTCCTTGGCTTCCTGTAGGGATTGATCTGGCAATCCCAAGAGTGTGAAGCCGGGCAGTGCGTTGCCGATGTCGGCTTCGATCGTGACTAGTTGCCCCTGCATCCCGTTCAAGGCCACGCTGTAGCTTCGTCCGATGCGGGTGGTGGTTTTGACGTTGAGTAGTACAGGCGAGTCGTGTGAGGTGTCCATTTACGTCACATCCTGCAACAGCTCTGCTGTGACGTCGCCGTCGTCGTCAATCAGCACGCCCACCAGATCCACACGTATCGGTGTGTGCGCGAATCTGGGGTACACCGTTTGTTTATAGTGCAGCAGCCCTTTTTGGATCCGTAGCAGCTGGTAAGCCGTCAGGGAGCCCAGCGGGGTTCCATAACGAGTACCCATTCGGGTTTTGATTTCAATGGCCACTAAGTGATGCCGGTGGTAGGCAATCACATCGACTTCACCGGCTGCCGCCTGCCAGTTGCGTGCCAGAATCTGGTAACCGGCACCTGCCAGTGCTTCCACGGCAATGTCTTCACCGTGTTTGCCCAATGCGTGCGGGCCATCCTGTGAGGAGTTCGTTGACATATGGGCCTCACCTCCACCGACAGTCTCATCGACAGACACTGTGTTGTGGCGAGGATCAGCCCAAAATGTGGATAACCAACGAGGGGCGCTCAGCCTGGGGACGGCGGTGGGACCAACGGTCCGTCTGCCGGCATATCGGAGTCTTCCCGATTCGGGAGTTCTTCAATATTGATGTCTCGAAAGCTCAGTATTCTCGCGCGCTGGATGAACCGCGAGGAACGATAGACGTCCCAGACCCACGCATCTTCGATGAGTAATTCGAAGTAGGTGTCGCCGGTTTCGTGGTGTGTGACCATCTCGACGGAGTTGGCCAGATAAAACCGCCGGTCGGTTTCGACGATGTATCGAAAGATACCGATCACGTCCCGGTACTCTTTGTACAGGTTGAGTTCTAGGTCGGCCGCATATTTTGCCAACTCATCATCGTGATCAGTCATGCATCACATCGTAGTGCGTTGCGCTGTGGACCAAGACCAGGGTTACAACAAGCGCAGTTGAAGATCATCGGGCACCAGATTCCAAGACCGGCGGTGATGTTCACACACGCCGGTCTCAACCAACGCCGCACGGTGTGAGGCAGAGCCATAGCCCTTATTGCCATCCCACCCGTAGGCAGGAAACTGGTCGGCTAGTTCGACCATGAGTGCATCGCGTGCGACCTTGGCGATAATAGCGGCTGCCGAGACCGTCGAACATGTCGCGTCCGCTTTGGTTTGCAACACAATGTGCGCCTCGACCGGAGCAAGGGCTTGTGTCAGTGCCGACGGCGCGTCATTCAACCACTGCGTATTGCCATCCAACACCAGACCGTGCGGTGGATCAATAGCAGCGACCAGCTCATGCCATGCCCGTCTGCCAGCAAGACCTAACGCCGCGGTAATACCGTAGGCGTCAATCTCTTGTGCAGATGCCAGCCCGACGGCTGTGGTCGCCCATGCAGGAATCGCAAGCGTCATGCGCTCGCGCTGTAAAGCAGTGAGCCTCTTGGAGTCGCGTAGCCCAACGAGCGGCTCACTGACTGCCACGTCCACGGCGGCGACGCCCACGGCAACTGGTCCAGCCAGGGCGCCTCTACCTACTTCGTCCATGCCGGCAATCATGCTTCCGCCACAAGTTTGTGACAGCGTGGTTTCCACGGTGAGGTCAGGCTCGGGGATCACGGCTCGGGAACCTCTTCAAACGGTTCATCCGCCGATCCGGCAGGGCCCCACCGATCCAGCGGCCAGGCGACGACTTCAGCACGACCAACCACGTGATCAATGTTGACGAAACCATCATTTGGACCATCCATGTGAGCGCGCGAGTCACCCGACGCATCGCGGTGATCCCCCAACACCCACAGTTGGCCTTCTGGCACGGTCACGTCAAAATCGATGTCAGAGGCGGCACTGCCTGGCGCTAAGTAGGGTTCGTCGATGGCTTCACCGTTGATCACCACCTGCTGGGTTTGATCATCAACGGTCACGTGATCTCCGGGCATCCCGATGATGCGTTTGACCAAGTGCTGTTCCGAAGTCGATGGGTAGAGCCCCACGAACTCGAGGGCTTGTAAGAACGGGTTCGGGTCGGACTCGGCCGGGGGCAGCCACCCCTGGTGGTCTTCAAAGACGACCACATCGCCGCGCTTGAGTTGGTCTTCCGAATCGATCATGAGATTCACAAAGATACGGTCATTGACCTGGAGCGTATTTTCCATCGAACCCGACGGAATGAGGAAGGCTCTAAAAAAGAAGGTGCGGATGACAAACGACACCACAATGGCGATCGCAAGAATAATGAGGATTTCCCTCATACCGCGTAAAAAACCGCCAGAGCGCTTTCTGCGCCTACTACCTGCATGTTCTGCTGTCATCGTATTGTTTCCACCGGTCCATAAATCTTATCCATCTGAATCATACCCCCACCCGGCGCACCGAGCAGTGCCCGCGAATCGACCGAATCGTACCGGTTATCCCCCAGCAAGAACACACGGTCCTCAGGGACTTCTACCGTGAACGGGCTGGACGAGGCAGGCCGATCCGGTTCGGCAAGGTAGGGCTCTTCGAGCGGTTCCCCGTTGACGAGCAACCGGCCAGCATCATCGCAACACTCCACAGTATCGCCTTCAACCCCAATTATCCGCTTCACCACTGCATCGTCTTGATGTGTGATCCCCAGAATGCCCAGGGCTGTATCTTGAAAGCGCTTCAGGGTGGTCTCTGACTCGTAGGGCATGAAGCTTCCGGCCCCGTCAAAGACGATCACGTCGCCGTGCTGTGGGGTGGAGTCTTGATACGCATCAGGATCAATTTCGATGCGATCTCCCACCTCAAGGCCCGGCAGCATTGAAGCAGAGGGAATCGTGTAGGTATTGAGGTGATACGAGCGCAGACCGAACACGACTGCTACGGCAATCACCACGAGAGCCAGGACGAACAACAACCACCGGTTAACACCAACAGCGGGCCGGCTACTCGAAGATGAGTGCCCGGCCCGCTGTGGCGATGACGCTTTCGTCACGAATGCTTATGGTTAGCCGCGTTTTTCAGGAATACGTGCAGCTTTACCATGGCGGTCGCGCATGTAGTACAGCTTGGCACGACGGACGTGACCGCGTTTCTTGACTTCGATCTTGTCAACGATTGGCGAGTGCACTGGGAACTGACGCTCAATGCCAACACCGAAGGAAGTCTTGCGAACGGTGAAGGTTTCGGAAACGCCGGTACCCTGACGGGCCAGGCAGTAACCTTCAAAAACCTGAATACGCTGAGTTTTACCTTCAACAATGTTCACGTGAACTGCAACGGTGTCACCAGGACGGAAATCTGGTACATCGTCACGGACAGTCTTCTGATTCAACTGATCAATAAGATTCATGGAGTCTACTCCTAGTGGATCGCCGCAGGTCGCCCACATACTTCAGCAAGCACTTCGGCTTGCGGTGGAGGATTTCGAGGTGCAACATGAAGTTACCTCCCCGGTGTCCAACGTTGGTGACGAGATCCCCTACGGCAGATCCAACACCCGCCAGACACAACTGCCTATTATGCCATATCTTGGTGCTTTGTCCACAAATCTGGGCGACGTGTGCGCGTACGCTCGGCCTGCTGTTCTTTGCGCCACGCGGCGATCTTGGCATGATCACCGGATAACAGGATCTCCGGCACTTCGTACTCACGCCACATCGAGGGTTTGGTATACACCGGGTACTCCAACAGACCATCATCACTGTGGGATTCTTCGACCAGGGACTCAGGGTTCCCAACTACACCAGGAACCAGCCGGCCAATTGCCTCAATCATGGCAAGGGCAGCTACCTCTCCCCCATTGAGCACGTAATCGCCCAGAGACATTAGACGCACATCAAAGTGTTCGTGCGCCCAATGGAACATCCGCTCATCAATACCCTCGTAGCGGCCGCAGGCAAAGACAAGGTGCACAGCATCTGCCAGTTCAGAGGCAGCAGGCTGGTTGAACACTTCCCCCGACGGCGTGGGGACAATCAATACGGGTTTCTCAACCGGCGACGCATCCAGGATCTCCTCGAGTGCCAAGGCCCAAGGTTCCGGTTTCATGACCATGCCGGCGCCACCGCCATATGGAGTGTCATCCACTGTCTTGTGCTGATCAAATGTGTGGTCACGCAGATCATGAATATCGATCTCGAGTAAACCAATCTCCTGGGCCTTGCCGAGCAGAGAGATATTCAGAGCATCGAGATACTCAGGAAAAATACTGACAATATCAAGGCGCATCAGTCTTGGTTCAACTCCAACAAACCAGGCGGCGGGGTGATCACGATGGCACCGCGCTCCTCATCGATCTCCGGGACAATTTCTTCTACAAAGGGAAGCAGTACATCATTGCCGTTCAACAACCGAATCTCAATAAGATCCTGTGCTTCGCCGGTGATGAGATTCGATACTTCACCCAAAACGGGAGAGTCAATGACTTCCTGGTGAACTGCTAGCCCAATGAGGTCATCCGCGTACCAACTATCCTCATCAACGGTTGACTCTTCAGGTTCGGCATACAACTCACTGTTTCGCAAGGACTCCGCAGTATTTCGATCTGAGAATTCAGCAAACTTCAGAAGCATGATGTTCTTGTTCCAGCGCGCTTTTTCGACAGTCAGTGTAGGGCAAACTTCCGAGGGCGCATCACTAATCCTGACGGCAAAAGTATTATCCCTGACGAATCGCACCTCAGGAGAGTCAGTGAATAACTCGACGGTGACTTCACCACGAATGCCATGAGGTTTACCAATGCGAGCTACACGCACTTGTTTCTGGTTACTAGACTGCATTAAGAAAACTTACTTCCATCTTCGGGCCAGCATAGGTTAGGAACCCCGTCACACCCATCCTCAGCACAATCGACATCATGTTACCAATACCCGGATGCACCAGCCTAAGTCTCCGCACTGATCTCAATCCTGCTAATGAAGCACGCGATATTAAAACCGTCGGAAAACTCCTGAATTACTTACAACTCTTGTCTTCAGCGATAGCTTCAAGTCTGTCACTAAGCTCTTCCATGCTCATCTGTTGAGCATGAAGTAATCCAATAATCTTCTTCGTTGAAACGGACTCCGCCCTGCGAAGATCCTTCGATAGATTATCAACTGTGCCCCGAAAATGAAGAAGCGCCAACGTACGCTGCTGCACTTTCGATACTTGACGACGCAAGAGAGTGAGGAAAACTAGTACCAATATACTCACGAGTAATAGAGCGACGATACCAGCTTCAATACGCCAAAAGAAAGTCGCAAAACTACCAAGCAAAGCGAGCACAAAGCCGGACGCTAGAAAGAATTTATCTCTAAAATACATAAATTATGCTTTACTCACTTTTCTGCTAAAAGACTCGTCATACAATTCACGTACCAGTCGTAGCTGAAGCGACGATCTAGCACCGATTCAACCCGCTTACGATGATGCTCAGAAATTGAAAAATCTGAGTGCAAGTGCGTAATCGTATCGCGCAGTTCACCCTGCTCACTATACAAAGCTGCCTCGCCAAAGACGGCTTGCAACTCTCGCGGCAACACCGCTACCGCCCCCGAGGCCATAGCCTCAAGTATCTGCCGTCCGGGAAACTCACCAACGTGTGCATGCTGGTAAAGCACAAAGTAATCCAACGAGTAAAGAAAACTACCCACGGATATCTCATCGTGCTCGTACACTGTCCAACCATTCGGGTAGTGGTCGGCACCTAGGATCCGCAACGGTGTAGTCGCACTCCCCCTAATACGTACGTCGAAACGGCCATCCGAAGGGTACCCTTCTTCAATCAAACTGCCTTCACTCGGCCAATCCATAGATTCGTCACGGGAGTGTCTACCAACGACCGGGAAGGTGCTCCGATGCCCAAGGCGATTGTGCCGCCAATTGTCAAGATTTATTATTCCAGGTAGGTCAAACGAAGAGAGCCATTCACCACCCATATAGTGCTCCAGTGTCTTTCGGATCCTAGGACCTGCTGGCACCCATGTTGGTTCTATACCGAACGCTCTTTTGGAATTCTCTATACAGTCTTCGACAAGATATTTTATATCAGTACCGTCCAAGTTAGCCGGGGCTTCATTGGCTACAACGAACATCGAATCGATTGATAAATTGGACACCTCATAGGTGAAAAACTGTAGTATAGATGGATCCCTCAATATTAGTAAATTAATGTCAATCGATTCATCATAATAGATCTCATCAACAAGACCCTCGTTTATCATTTTCTGAATGTCGTCATTTAGCGGAGTCAAACCGACTCTATGTGTCTCCCAGTCGGACTGAAAATTGATAATGGCGAGCCGAAAGCCTGCTCGAGACAGTGCATAAATTTCTTCTAACATGTCCTTTTGCAGGTCGCCATACTGCTCCCAGTCACCAGCAAAGACAACGTCAAATTTTGGCAAACTCTCAGTGTGGTTATCAATTTCAAAACGACGAGGGATTTTCACGGCCGGTGAAGTATGTCGGCTAACAAATAGCTCCTGCGGACAGCGGTTATTGTGCCAGTGCACATAAGAAGACCTAAAGGAGCGTCGCGAACTATGCACCCATCCAGGCGCATAGTCGCCTCGCGATAGTGAACCTTCTAAGATTCGTATAATGCTCAGAGGCTCTTTAAGAGTCTTTACTTGTCGACCAGTAACCGCCTCTATACGGAAATGGTATTCCGTATCCGCGGCCTTTCTAGCTTCCAAGAAACCGCCTGCTTGTTCATAGCCTACTCTGCGAATAAACAGTGAGGACGCGTTTTGACCTAACGGAGAAGATCCCACACGGACTCGCCCTAGAAACTCATCGCATCTAACCGCGCTGATACGGCAGCCAACTGCCTCAGGATTGCTCTCCATGAAGTTGACCTGACGTTCAATACGCTCTGGGTGGGACCAATCATCGTCGTCTTGTCCTGTGATATACAGACCACTCGAAGCTGCATAGCCAATATTCCTAGCTGCATAAGTTCCGCGGTTTTCGGTGGCATGTATCACGGTAAGCCGATCGTCAAGCTGTTCTAAACGCCCGAATATATCGTCGTATTCTGGACCTGAACAGTCGTTCACTACAATGAGTTCGAGACTGTGCCAAGTCTGATCCAGAATTGAATTAACAGAGGTACGTAGTCGCATTTCATCGGGCTTAAAGACTGTTAAAACAACCGAGACCAACGGGCCCGCCGATATTTCCCTACGTGACGGTGAGACTTTTAGCCGGTCAAACGGTAGTAAACGGTCGTCCTCACGCAACCCAATCGGAGCAACATTATAACGTTCAAAGACTTGGTTAAAGGAAGCCAACCATTTATGGTGATCCGAACTTTCTCCGCCGGTAAAAGGGTTGGACATTTCCCCGCGTAAGTAGCCAAATACTTCGTGGTCAATCTTCGGGTGCTCGTCTAATAATTCTGAAGCCTTATCTAAGTTGTTTTCAACTATATGATGTTGGATCAACACTCGCAGTATCTGACGAGACAACTTACCATCGGTATCTAATGAGTTAGCCAAAGTAAGCAATTCAGTGCCGTAGAACTTATCTCCGGCTAGCAGATTCTGAGATAATACGAGTCGACCTAGCTCGCCTAATGCTACAACGTCTACGATTTGATCTTTGGCCGCCTGCACGTCAGTCAGAAGCAACTCGCAGAATTCTTGTGGGTCCACGTCTGAACGGATAGCTGCGCGCATAAGAATATCCCTTATGCTCACTGAGCGGGTTCTCAATGCGGCATTTGCCACGTTTTTAGGGCTTTTTACCCTGTCTAAATAATCGTCCAATAAGTCTTCACGACGAAGTTGGCTAATATCTCGCGTTGAGGAGGCCACCACTAAAAAACGCATCTCCTAATTGTTTAAACCACGTGCTCCTTGAACAAGAAACCCTTCTCTAGCATCGTACCTCTACGACTTATGTTTTAGATGTCGGTTGTTGTCAGTGTCGCGTACTAGAAATACTTACTAGGTCAGTTTCTATGCAAGCACGTAGTAACTAAAAGGTGCCGTCACGCGTTCGTTGGATCTAAATCTCCTCAACGCACACCTTTCCATTGTCTACGAACAGTCGGGTTGGAGCCCCTGTTGTTCAGTCGTTCATTACTATATCAACCGCTTCCATCGATCGAATCTTCATCCGACCGGTCTCAGAATCGAACTCAGCGATGCGCTCTGGTTCAGACCCGTTCGACGGATGGTATACCATTTCAAGATTTTGCTCCGGTGTCATCCGTACTCGCCAACGTGAGCCAGTTTCGCCATCGCGATCCACTGAAAACTCAAGACTACTGCGACGGGCAACTCGTAGTGCGCCACTCACGACAGTAAAATCAGCACTGGTCGCTGTAATATTTGTATGGTCTTTGTCGTATGGAACCCCTAATCGCGTCTGCATCTGGCCTGTTGAGTCGGTAACCTCAACCGACCAGTGCCTGTGAGGAGGAACCTCAGGATTATTCGCTTCATCATGCGCGCCTATCCATGCCTTACAAACAGGGTTGTCGGGATCTGTCGTGTCCCACCAGCCAATAAACGCCTTCGCCTCTGGGCGCATCCAGTGAAGCGCAATCGCATCGCCTGCGCGACCATTCCTTCGGTTCGATCGCTCCCATGAGTCAACTCTCAACCGATTAGGGCGTGTCTCCTATATGTGCGATGATTTATCGTTCAGAGTGGAGGTATGAGTCATGCTTCTACTTCTCGATATCAGACGCTGACGGATGAACA
>NZ_BAAGSP010000029.1:0-36172 GCF_054782375.1 Yaniella soli | reverse complement strand
GTCACTGTTACTGGATGGTCATCCGGGTGTTACCCGGTCGTCAGACCGCTGTTTCCCGAAGCCCAGACAGCTGTTACTAAATACACGCTCAGAACAAGTCACGGCGGGGCTGGGGATTGCGCTCATCCCGCGTCTGGCGGACTTGCCCGGAAGATATCCGGTTCGTCGTGTCCAGTTGCAAGACAGCGCAGTCCCGACCAGGTCCATCATCGTCGCGTCTCGTGCTGGAGGTAGACAAGATCCCGTCATTGCTGAAGCACTCGATATCTTAGACGAGCTGGCCTCCACGGCACGACGAGCGATTACCACCCCACACCCGACCGACTAGTGGATACTACGTGGCCAGATTACTGCTGCAAATGCGCGTAGCTGTCTACGAAGCGTGCATACTTATGTTCGCCGCAGGTATATGCGTCGTATTTCGCTGGATTCTCCTTGCTGACGCAAACATCAAGCGGTTCAACGATCGCGTCATAGTCGAGATCCATGAAAAACGGAATCGAATAGCGTTCTTTCCCGCTGGTGTTGACTACACGGTGCAGCGTTGAGGTGTAAAGATCATTGGTGAGGGTCTGTGCGAGGTCACCAACGTTGATCACGAACGTACCGTCGACCGGTGGCGCGCTAATCCAAGCGCCTTCTCGGTTGCGAACCTGCAGTCCGCCGACGCTGTCCTGCGAGAGAATGGTGAGGAAGCCGTAGTCGGTGTGGGCACCGATACCGATCTCCTCCTGGGATGCGGTTGCGTCTTGTGAAGGGTAGTGCAAGAGACGCTGGATCGTAATTGGCTTCTGTTGCTTCTGCTCCAAGTAATCTTCCGGTAGCCCCAAGCTCACTGACATCGCGCGGACGAGATGGCGTGCCAAACCCATCATCGCAGCGTGGTACTCTTCTGCGATTTTTTCGAACTCGGGGTAATCCTTGGGCATCAAATTTGGGCCGAAAAATGGGGAGACCTCGTCCTGGTGTTCGCCAAAATCGAAGCTCTCTTTGTAATCCCGAGTGTTCTCGGGGTCCACGTTCTCGCCGAACGTTGGGACGTATCCACGCAGCGTTGGGCCAGAATTGGCCACGTTGAGTTGCTGCTTTTCTTCATATGGAAGATTGAAGAACCATTCAGTTGCCTCATACATCCGCTGGACGAGTTCCTGCGGAATCCCGTGGTTCTTCACGTAGAAGAAACCAACTTCTTCGCAGACACGACCGATTTTCTCGGCAACTTCGTGCAGGTCAGACCCATCGACCAGCGGTGCAAGGTCGACGATCGGGATTTCGTCGAATGCGGTTTGTTTACTGGCCAGACGTTCGGCAGTAATCGATGTCATGAAAGATCCTCCTCGGTTGGAGTCTCAAAATATTTCGCGACCATCGCGATACATCAATATCCAAACACAGGAGGTTGGAAAAATTGATCGAATGGTTTTGGAACAGATCATGCAAAAAAGTTGCATGATCCCATGACTCCGTTCGTGGCATAGGGGTGCAAATCTTCGCCGTGATAGCAGTCAGCCATCGTCATTTTGACATCAATAGAATTTAGGGTAAAGTAGTCTCTCGTTGCGCACAGCGCGGCACACCCATGGGCTATGGTGTAATCGGCAACACAGCGGTTTCTGGTACCGTCGTTCTAGGTTCGAGTCCTGGTAGCCCAGCGAAATTCCTGCAAAGGAATCTCAGCCCGCTTCCATTGTTTGGTAGCGCGGCCCCATCGTATAGAGGCCTAGTACGCCGCCCTCTCACGGCGGTAGCGCGGGTTCGAATCCCGCTGGGGTCACATTTGATCGGCATGCATTGGAGACAATGTATGTCGATTTTTGGTTAACCCGTAGGTGCATTTATGGGCTGATACGAGTCGCATCAGGCATGCAGGCTCGGGTCGCCAGCAATGGATGGTGAGGCCCGTTCCATCACGGGGTCTGTGCGTAGTCGCGCGCTTCCTGCGAATATAGAACGTGATAGCAGGGCCAAGCAGGCCATTCTTTGATCGGGTCAATCATGACATGCTGTGAGGCTCCGTAAGCCCTGCTTGCCGATGAATCAACTTCCGACTTGGATCAGTCACACTCGCATGACATTATGCAGCTGATGAAAACGCCGACCCGAGAGTTCTCGGTCTCCATCGTCGCGGTGACTCATGATCGAGGTTAAGAGCAATAAGCCGACCAGGTAGTGATGTTATCGGATGGTCGCGCCGTCTCAGCAGAATGAGTAGCACCTGAGTCGGTGTAAAATTCCGGCTCTCATGCGCGCTGACAGTCAAACGGATGCAGACAGGAAAGAAGCGGTACCCATCGGTGGGGTACCGCTTCTTCTTCGGGCAGCGTTATAGCGCTGAGCTGTTATGTGTGTTGATTGTCGTAGGGGTTGGTTGCTGACCTGCCTGATCGGTTTCGGTATGCAGCAAACGCGGATAGGGCAATCAGTGCTGCTCCGACCATCCAGGAATTCATTATCGCGGTACGTTCCTCTATGTGTGCGCCAAACAATCCCGAGAGAACGACCGCGGCGCCCAACAACCCTTTCACAAACTCAGCCAGGGTCGAGGATGCCGTGGTTCCAGCCCATAAGGATGCCACAACCACCAAGGAGCCTAGTGTTACGAACAGAACAACAGGGGCTCCCTGGATCCATAGCGGTGCTAGGGCAAAGTAGACGCCGAGTAAAACGCTGACCCAATCTTGCCAGGCACCCCAGCGCCGTCGGTTTCCCATAACCGCTTCATGGACCATTGGATGTTTGATCGTCCCCGGGGACCCCGTTTTAACGACCGTGGAAGTAGTTTTTGATTCTATGGGTGAGTTAGCGACCCTCGCCATTATCATCGCCTCCCAAATCTACATAAAGCGTGTTTTGCGATTGGCTTTTTAATCAATGGCGCTACTACCATTGTAACGCTATTGCTCCAGCGTCACTATGGGAAGTGGCCCGGAGATTGTGTCTCTGACATTTCAGTAGGCATAACGCTTGGGGTGTGAACTGTCCCAGCATTCTCTTCTGGTCTTGGATCATTTACAAGGTGCTCTGATTGACTAGCTCGAATTCGGTGCTGATATCGATACGGCCATTGAAGAGTATTCGCGTTTAGAACACGAATACTCACACAAAGTCATCTCCACTGAAGAGGTTGGCTTCGATGCAGAAGCAAGCTAAACTGCTCAACTCAGCCACGGTAGTCTGTGTAAGAAGCGAGTCTTGAGCCCGCCAACTCAGCCGGGTAGAGGCTTCTAGTATCCTGGAACGCATGCCCTCTACCCATACTGAAGACATATCCGTCGGCCAGCTTGGCGAAGCCGGAATCTTGGAACTGCTCAACGCGAGTTTCTCTGCTTATGCCACCGGTGAGGGCGTATTGGGGCCCGGCGACGATGCTGCGATTATCCCAGCACCCGCTGGAAACTTCGTCATCTCGACTGACGCGATGAACGAGGGCCATCACTTTTTGCGCCACTGGCCCTCGGGTATCCGAGATAGCGGGTATTCCACCGGTTGGAAGCTTGCCGCTCAGAATATCTCTGACATGAATGCCATGGGTGCCGTGACCTCAGCGATCAGTATCTCGTTGGCAATGCCGAAAGATACTCCAGCAGACTGGGTATCACGCTTCGGCCAAGGTGTTGCCAATGCCTGCCGCTGGCTAGGGGCCCCGCAAACGATTATTTCTGGCGGAGATCTCACCCGCGCAGAGTCGATCTCGACGGTCATTACGGCAACGGGCAACCTCGTGGGTGACGCCGCGCTTCGCACAGCAGGTCATGATGTCGACGGCTTTCATCTCATCCATACGGGCAATGTGGGTACTGCGGCGGCTGGGCTGATGGTGGCACAGGCAGGCGATGTGCACGATCTGTCCCGCGAAGAGCTGCGCATGCTGCGGCTCTTCTTCCGGCCACGACCCCGGTTGGATCAAGGTCCCGCAGTTGCAAACAGGGTCTCAGCAATGATGGACATTTCCGATAGCCTGCTCACGGATGCTGACCGTCTAGCAGCGAGCAACAAACTTTATGCGGCAATTGACGACGCCTGGGTAGATGCCAAGGCGGCACACTTGCAGCGAGTTGCTGAGAAAAATGATGTCGACCCCCGGGATTGGGTGCTCACCGGGGGAGAAGACTACGGGCTGTTAGCAGTACTGGACCCCGATCTACCGGTGCCCCACAGATGGGAAATCATCGGAAAATTAACCAACAAGCCGCAAGATCGGCCGACCGTAACAGGATGGGACCATTTCTAGCCTCACTTACGCCTGGGACGGCTGAGCTACTCGGATCATCTCGAATTCGTAGTCTGATATAGCTCGCGATGTCGGCAAAGGCATTCCATATGCTGGTGTGCCGTAGCCGTGAGTTTGTCAGTTCTCGTGGTTCTAATATTCGGCCCGAGAATGGCTAGCACAACGACGAAGAGGTTATCGCGGTCTTTGAAGTGGCTACCTACAGGACGCCTCTGCGTCGGTGAGGATCTGGCGGTCTTCACCGTGGGTAATGATAAATCTTCCAGCGAGGTCCGCCGTTGCCGAGATGTGCATATTGTCCAGGTGCAGGATTCGCAATGGTTTAGTCATCGTAAAGATCGGCGGCGATCTCAGCAGTGAGGTTGTCTGCCATCTCGGCCATTCGGTGTCCGTCATGCCGTCGAACCTCGACAGCTGGGATGCGGTAGTGGGTTCCAACTTTCTCGGCATGAAGCCTACCGTCTTTTGCCATTCTCCAGACTGTGGTCTTATCGAGGCTGAGCCGCGCGGCGGCTTGCGAGGTGGTCAGCATTTCGCGCTCGAAAGAGACTTTGACGTATTCTCCACGTTCGGCAGCTTCCTGGGCGCATTCAACGAACTCAGCAATCCACTTGGGCATTGATGACAGGGGCTGATCTAGGTGATGAGAGCGGATCTGGTCTTGGGGTGGTCTGAGTTTTAGGACCAGGTGATCTAAGCGGCTACCGGGGTGTTTTGTTCTTCCCACATCCGCGCATAGTCACTGGGACTGTGGTACTCCAGTGCGGAGTGAGGGTGTTGGTGATTGTACCGGTGTGACCACCATGTGATGGCGTACCGGGCTTGGTGTGTGTCTTCGAAAAGGTTATCTTCCAATAATTCATCTCGTAAGCGGTTGTGGAAGGACTCCACGAACCCGTTATGCCACGGCTGACCTGGTGGGATAAACGCTGCAACCGCCTGCTGCTCATCCACCCAGTCACGGAGTGCTCGGGCGATGAACTCTGGGCCGTTATCCATCCGCATCACCCGAGGTACGCCACGCTCTAGTACGGCGATATCTAGCATTTCAATCACCTGGGTGGCAGTAATGGACCGATCCACCCGGAAGGCGAAATGCTCCCGCGTATACTCATCAATTCCGTTACAGATCTTGATGGCTTTGCCGTGATAATCCGAATCGAACTGGAAATCCAAGGCCCACACATCATTCGGGCGCCGCGCAGGCTCAGTACGGGGCACTGGATCCACGGGTAGGGTTCGCTTGGTCGCCTTGCGCGGGTACACGCGTAGACCTTCTTGACGCCATAACCGGCGGAAAGCATCCCTCCCCACTGCATAACCGGCTTGGGTGGCTTTGCGCCAGCCACGCCGGTAACCCCACCGGCGGTGAGTATCAGCAAACCGGTGCATCCAGACCCGCAGATCCGCGTACTTACCTGTCTGGCGGGCGTTGTCGGGTTGATTTTCTAGCTTTTTGGTGCGGTTATAGGTTGATCGAGATAGCCCAGCTACACGACAGGCACAACGCTGGGAGAACCCCAGCGTGATGAGGTGAGCCACAGCATCATACCTGCGAGCTGGGCTTAGAAGTTTCCCTCAGCCAACTCCCGCAACGCTGCCTTCTCTAACTCAGATTGGCCCAGCAGGGCTTTGAGTTTCTCGTTTTCCTCCCGCAACTTCTTCAAAGCCTTGGCCTCATGACGGTCCATATTCCCGTATGTACGCCGCCATCGCGACAACGTGGCCTCACTGACCTGCAGCTCACGGGCAACTTCACCATTGGTTTTGCCTTCGGCTTTGAGTTTGTCAGCTTGTTCTAGTTTGGCAACAATCTGCTCAGGGGTGTGCTTAGAAAATTTCTTCATCATCTACCATTCTTCCAGCCCCGAAGGGCAAATCAATGGCAGACGCTCAAATCATTTGGTCCGGAAAAACCAGCCCACACCAGTCTGGATGGAATTCTAAATTTTCCATAGGCTTATTATATAACCTTTATGCAATGTTATACAGGAATATCGTTGCACGTTTGGTGCCTCTGTGTGGCGTTCATCAGTAGTCAGCGTCCCTGGCTGGCCCTCAGGTCGAAATAGTGTAGAAGTCAATGTTCTGCTGTGATGCGGGCAAGCACTCGACTGCAATTATCAGGGGAGTGACGCTCGTTTAACCGTCGTGTTCGAGCATCTTGCTCAGCCGCGAGGCCGCGGTCATTACGGTCGAGCCGTGATAGCGCCCCGGGTTTCGGGTCAAGCGTTCGACGGGTCCAGAAATAGAGATGGCAGCAATCACCGGTCCCTGCCCATTGCGTACTGGTGCAGACACGGATGCGACGCCGAGTTCACGCTCACCAACGGATTGGGCCCACCCCCGACGACGCACCGAAGCTAACGTGGCCGATGAGAAGGCCGCCTCGTGCAAACCTCCGGCGAGTGCCTGATGATCCTGCCACGCGAGCAGGACCTGCGCCGCGGAGCCGGCTTTCATTGAAAATTCGCTGCCGACGGGAATCGAGTCGCGAAGCCCAACGGGGCGTTCAACCGATGCGACGCACACGCGAGTCTGACCGTAGGCGCGATAGATCTGTGCAGACTCACCGGTGGTCTCACGCAACCAATTCAACACAGGATCAGCCAGAGCTGTGATGCGATCCGTGCCCGCTGCGGTCGCGAGCTCGTTGAGCCGCTTCCCGAGGATATAGCGGGACGACTCATCGCGACCGACAATGCGGTGATGGATCAGCGCGGCAGCAAGACGGTGCACAGTCGGACGAGCGATGCCCGTAGCCTCGACTAATTCGAGCAGGGTAGCGGGACCTTCCTCAAGGCGAGACAGGATTTGTATGGAGCGATCAATGACGCCAACGCCTGAAGGACTGTCCATCACATTGCACCTCGAAAATTTCAAACTGTGATATCGTCGTCTCACCTATTGAGACATACTTGACGTATGCTTGGCAAATTCGGCACCAAAGTGAAACATTAAGAATACGAGTCATTGGATCGGAAGAAAGTAGGAACAACTCGATGAGTACGCCACGAACATTGGCAGAAAAAGTGTGGGCAGACCACATTGTTGTTGAAGGTGAAAAGCAAGGTGACGTTCAGACACCGGACTTGCTCTACATTGACCTACACATGGTGCACGAAGTGACCTCCCCGCAGGCATTCGAAGGCCTGCGACTCGCAGGACGTCCGGTGCGCCGTCCCGATCTCACCATTGGCGTTGAAGACCACAACGTGCCGACCATGAACATCAACGAAATGATTGCCGAGCCAACCTCACGCAAACAGGTTGATGCACTGCGTGTCAATGCTGAGGAATTTGGCATCCGTCTGCACTCGCTGGGCGACGCCGAACAGGGCATTGTCCACGTGGTTGGCCCACAGCTTGGATTGACTCAACCAGGCACCACCGTGGTCTGTGGAGACTCGCATACCTCGACGCACGGCGCCTTCGGCGCGTTGGCCTTTGGTATTGGTACTTCAGAGGTCGAACACGTCCTGGCGACCCAGACGTTGCCCATGACGCCATTTAAGACCATGGCCATCAACGTAGAAGGCACGCTGAAGCCGGGCGTTTCCTCGAAAGACATCATTTTGGCTGTGATCGCCAAGATCGGAACCGGCGGTGGGCAGGGCTATGTACTGGAATATCGCGGTGACGCTATTGAGCAACTGTCCATGGAAGCCCGCATGACCATATGCAATATGTCCATTGAGGCAGGCGCTCGTGCCGGAATGATTGCCCCAGACGAGACGACCTTTGAATACCTCAAAGGTCGTCCGCACTCGCCAGGAGGTGCACAGTGGGATGAAGCCGTCGAATACTGGCGGTCACTGCGTACCGATGATGGTGCGAGCTTCGACCACGAAATCACTATCGATGCCGACACGCTGGAACCATTTGTCACCTGGGGCACGAACCCGGGTCAGGGTGTGTTCCTATCCGACGCGGTGCCAACGCCCGACTCCTTCGATGACCCCGCCGAGAAGGCTGCAGCTGAACGCGCGTTGGAGTACATGGATCTTCAGGGCGGCACTGCCATGAAAGATATCTCAGTCGACACGGTCTTCTTGGGTTCGTGTACGAACGCACGTATTGAAGACCTCCGGATGGCTGCGGCCGTGATCCAGGGACGAGAAAAAGCCGAAAACACTCGCATGATGGTCGTGCCCGGTTCCATGCAGGTTCGTTTGCAGGCCGAAGAAGAAGGCCTGGATAAGATCTTCAAGGACTTCGGCGCAGACTGGCGTTTTGCCGGCTGCTCAATGTGCTTGGGTATGAACCCTGATCAACTGGCACCGGGCGAGCGCGCCGCGTCGACGTCCAACCGCAACTTTGAGGGACGTCAAGGCAAGGGTGCTCGTACCCACCTCGTCTCACCGGTCGTTGCTGCTGCAACCGCCGTGCGAGGTACATTGTCCTCGCCCTCTGATTTGGGCATGCACGACTTCATCGTTGCCCCGGCTTAACCTGCACCCACGAGACGAAAGAGGCAATTTCTCATGGCAATAGAAAAATTTGTAACGCACACCGGTGTGGGCGTTCCACTGCGTGAATCCAACGTTGATACCGACCAAATCATCCCCGCGCACTTCCTGAAGCGCATTACCAAAACCGGTTTCGAAGATGCGCTGTTCTCCCGCTGGCGCACGGATGAGGACTTCATCCTCAACCGTGAACCCTATTCGAACGGCACGGTCTTGGTGACCGGTCCAGACTTCGGTACCGGTTCCTCTCGTGAGCATGCAGTCTGGGCACTGCGTGACTACGGTTTCAAGGCCGTTATCTCGGCACGATTCGGCGATATTTTTCGTTCCAACGCCGGGAAACAAGGATTGGTCGCGGCGCAGGTTGAGCAGTCGGACGTCGAACTGATCTGGAAAGAGCTGGAAAATAATCCAGGAGCGGATGTCACGGTGGATTTGGAGAATCGCTTGGTGGAATGCGGGTCGATTTCGACACGCTTCCAAATTGATGACTACACCCGCTGGCGGCTGATGGAAGGCCTCGATGACATCGGCCTGACATTGCGCAACCAAGAAGCCATCGATGCGTTCGAGAAGACTCGTCCGGGCATTAAGCCCACCACGCTACCGGCCAAACTCTCAGAGGTCTAAGCTTCGTCGCTTACAATAGTGGCATTGCCAATTTTTCAGCGCATCACCATCGGTGTGTGAGCAACCTCGTGCTTCGAGGTATGGAGGGTAGAAACATCAATGTCTAATGTGTTGACCATTCACGGAGGAAAACCTCTCAACGGTTCTGTTGCCGTACGCGGTGCCAAGAACCTGGTCCCAAAGGCGATGGTAGCTGCCCTGCTGGGTTCCAAACCATCGGTGATTCGCAACGTCCCAGAAATTAAGGACGTTGAAGTAGTCACCGGCCTGTTGCGTCTCCACGGCGTCGTCGTCGAACACGACGAGCAAGCCGGTGAGATCTACATGGATCCAACCGGTGTCAAGACAGCGAACAACGCTGAAATTGATGCCTTTGCCGGTGACTCCCGCATACCGATTCTGTTTTGTGGGCCCCTCATGCACGCCGTGGGTGGCGCATTCATCCCAGATCTCGGTGGCTGTAAAATTGGCGATCGCCCCATTGACTACCACTTAGACGTCCTGCGTCAGTTCGGTGCAGAAGTCTCGAAAGAACCAACCGGCACCTACATTCGCGCACCCCACCGGCTCACCGGTGCCAAACTCGAGCTCCCATTTCCTTCCGTGGGGGCTACCGAACAGGTGCTGCTCACCGCGGTGAAAGCCGATGGGATTACCGAGCTCAAAGGTGCGGCTGTGGAACCAGAGATCCATGATCTCATCCATGTCTTACAAAAAATGGGCGCCATTATTACGGTCCAAACTGACCGCACCATTTGTATTGAAGGTGTACCGGAACTGGGCGGCTATAACCACCAGGCCCTCAACGACCGTAACGAAACCGCCTCCTGGGCGACCGCATCGTTGGTGACTGACGGTGACATCTTCGTCGAAGGTGCAACTCAGCGTGACCTGACGGCATTTTTGAACGTTTACCGCAAAATCGGTGGCGAATTCGAAGTTAGTGACAACGGTATTCGCTTCTGGCGTGGTGGAGTCGAGCTCAACCCGCTGGTGTTAGAAACCGATGTGCACCCGGGTTTCATGACCGACTGGCAGCAACCACTGGTCGTCGCGCTGTCACAGGCTGATGGTGTGTCGATCGTCCATGAGACCGTCTATGAGAACCGTTTCGGTTTCACCGACGCGCTGGTTCGCATGGGTGCCTCCATTCAGTTACACCGCGAATGCTTGGGCTCTGTTCCGTGCCGTTTCGGTCAGCGCAACTTCTTGCACTCCGCCGTGATCTCTGGGCCAACGACGCTGACCGGTACCGACTTCAACATCCCAGATCTGCGTGGCGGCTTCTCCCACGTCCTGGCAGCATTAGCAGCCGAAGGCACGTCCAACGCCAGCGGTATTGACATCATCAACCGCGGCTACGAAAAATTCTTCGAAAAACTCGTGGGTCTTGGCGCCGACGTAGAAATGTCCACCAACTAACGCCTGGAGTTTCCAAGACGTGTCCTATTCTCTGGGTCAACGCGCCGTATATTTCGGCGCGGCTTCCATAGTACGCCCGCTCAACATGATGCTGATGCGACGGGATTGGCAGGGACAAGAGAACCTGCCCGATAGCGGTATGATCCTCGCGGTGAACCATATATCGGATCTTGATCCGCTGCTTGTTGCCCACATGATCTATTCCAGCGGACGTATCCCGCACTTTCTTGCCAAGAAAGAACTCTTTGACGCAGCGGTGATCGGCCCAGCGCTGACCAGGCTCAAACAGATCCCGGTGGATCGTGCCGGGCGCAGCGTCGATTCTTTGAAAATGGCTGAAAAGGTGCTCTCCGATCACGGGGTTATCATCGTCTATCCCGAAGGCACGACCACCAAAGACCCGGACATGTGGCCACAAGTTGGTAGGGTCGGCATGATACGCCTGGCACTGTCCACGGATGCACCGGTGATCCCGGTGGGCCAGTGGGGTGTTCATGAGACACTGCCCAAAGGAGATAAGTTCCCCCAGGTGTTCCCACGGCGCACCTCGAGTATCAGAATCGGCACCGAGAGTGATCTCGAGTGGTTGCGAGCCATGGAGCAACCCAGCCTGAAAGATCTATCGGTCGCCACCGAACAGGTGATGTCAGAAATCACCGAGCTGATGGCACCACTGCGCGGCGGTACGCCGCCCGAAACACGTTTCAACCCGGCAAAAAACCGCTAAGGAGCGCCAATGACCACCGATCATGTAACCGTGGCCATCCTTGGTGCTGGGTCATGGGGGACCACCTTTGCCAAAGTCCTGGCCGATGCCGCCATAGAACGCGACGAAGCGATCACCATTCGCCTGTGGGCGCGCCGCGATGAAGTGGTTGACGACATCAACACCAACCACACCAATACCGAATATCTCGAAGACATTGTGCTGCCCGAAAGCATCACGGCCACCGCCGACCCGATCGAAGCCGTGACCGGTGCCGAATTGGTCGTGGTCGCTGTTCCGGCACAACAGGCGCGGCCGACGCTTGCTCGCGTCAAAGATGCGCTGGATTCCCAAGCCATTCTCGTGTCGTTGATTAAGGGCCTGGAGCAATCCAGTCAGGCGACCATGTCGAAGGTGTTCGCCGAAGAACTCAAGCTTCCTGCAGAACAATTCGTCGTGGTCTCCGGGCCAAACCTTGCCAAAGAAATTGCGCGGAACGAACCCACCGCCACCGTGGTGGCCTGTGAACACGAAGCCACCGCAGAATGGGTCGCCGCGATGACGGCCTCAACGTACTTTCGTCCCTACCGCAACACCGACATCCCCGGGGTTGAACTCGGGGGAGTCGTCAAAAACGTGATCGCCCTGGCCGTGGGACTCACCGATGGTCGTGGCTTCGGGGACAACTCGAAAGCCTCGATTATCACCCGCGGTCTGACAGAAACCACCCGTTTGGCCACCGCCCTGGGGGCAAATCCGGACACACTGGCTGGTCTGGCAGGGCTGGGGGATCTGGTGGCCACCTGTGCGTCACCGTTATCGCGCAACCGCACCGCGGGCAAACTCTACGGCGAGGGCCACACGACCGAAGAAGTCATCGCCACGATGCGTCAAACGGCAGAAGGTGTGAAATCCGTGCCAGCCGTGGTCACCCTGGCTCATACCTGCAATGTCGAAATGCCCATCGCTGAAGCCATCAACGCCGTGGTGGCCGGCACCATCGAAATTAATGACATCGCCCAGCTGCTGCTTGGCCGTGATCTGAAACCGGAGGCACGACTGTGACAAAGAACGTTTTAGTGCTGTTCGGCGGGCAATCGCCCGAACACCCCGTATCCATCGTGACCGCAGCCGGTGTCCTCAACGCGCTGGACATCAACCACTACACCCCGATCCCTGTGGGCATCAACCCCGACGGCGACTGGGTGCTGGCCGGCACACACCAGCCCGCCGGCGGCGAATGGTCGGTTGCCACTCTGATCAACGAGCAACCAACCGCGGTCACCCACACCACAGCACTGTCAGATGAGCTGCCAGAAGTGCCGGCAACCAATCGCCCGGTCGCGCTGCGCAAAGTCAACTCCGAGACCCAACTCATCGATCTTGACGGTAACATCATTGCCGTCATCGACGTGGTCTTCCCGCTGCTGCACGGCCCCAACGGTGAAGATGGAACCGTTCAGGGCGTCTTTGAAACCTTGGGCATCCCGTACGTGGGAGCCGGTGTGCTCGCCTCGGCGGTAGGCATGGACAAACACTTCATGAAGATCGCCTTCCAACACGCCGGCCTGAAAGTCGGCCCCTGGGTCACCATTTCCGATGCCGCGTGGCGCAGCAATCGTAACGGCATGCTGGACGAAGTAGCGAAGCTCGATCTGCCGCTATTCGTCAAACCCGCCCGCGGTGGCTCCTCACTGGGCATCCGGCGGGTAACGATGCTCTCCGAGCTTGAGGACGCGATCGAATACGCTCGCCAGTACGACCCCAAGGTCGTCGTCGAAGCAGGCATCTTGGGTCGGGAGATCGAATGCGGTGTACTCGATGGCGCTAACGGCGCCGAGCCCAAAGCATCCTATCCGGGCGAAATCGTGGTGACCGATGACCTAGAATTCCAGTTCTACGACTTCACTTCGAAATACCAGTCAGCCGATAGCGCAGAGCTCTCCTGCCCGGCAGATCTGCCGGCCGACGTCACCCAGATGGTGCGCGAGCAGTCGGTGCGCGCGTTTCAGGCCGTCGATGGGGCAGGGCTTTCCCGGGTCGATTTCTTCTACACCGATGACGAGGAGCTGGTCATCAACGAGATCAACACGATGCCCGGGTTCACCCCGATCTCGATGTACCCGCAAATGTGGCAGCGCACCGGCATTGAATACCCGGAGCTCATCGACACGCTGTTAGAGCTCGCGCTGCAGACCCGTTAGGACGTCGGAGCGGCCGCAGCATCTTCGGGCACCGTACCGGCTGGAATATCCTCGAGATCCTCCTCACCGGGGACAACTTCGGTGTCGTCAGGATCCGTGCACGCGCCTTCCGCGGGGATACGAGTCACAGCGTTGCCGACGTCGACCATCACCGAGGACGATGAGATTCGCTCGCCGTCAAAGAGTACTTCCATGGCCGGGTCGCGACCATACGTGGTGATGCGCCAGTTGGTGCCTTCCTCGGCCACAACCCAGTCGACACCATTGGCACCAACACACTCATCGGTGGTCGGGCCAGGAACCGGCACACCGCAGCGGAACACTGCCACCGCCGGTTCGCCCCAGGCAGCCGTGGATTGCGTATCGGTCCGGCGACGCTCATGCCCGGCAATCTCCTCGGGCATCGCCACCATCGCCTCGGCACACTCCGGGTTCGTCGCATCCGGGGCGATCTCAATATCAGCGACCAGAGAGGTACACGCCGTCAGCGTCAGACCACTTATTGCAGCCAGTGCCGCACCACGGAGCACACGGGATTTTTTTGCCATACCCACAACCCTAAAACACATCTGTGACCAGGCTTTGCTGTTTTCGCCCCTGGCGGGCAAGCCCCAAAAACTCCACCCGGACTTCGCGTGCCAAACGTGACACGGTCGCCGCACGATACTATGGTGGCATGTGACCTAAGCCCTGTGAGGCAAAAACGGAATGAACCAAATATGACTGAAGTGAAGCAATACCCTCCAAGCACCGATGCTCCAACGGACCACGGGTCGGCCAAGCTTATCTTCAACTGGTTAAAGCTTGCCGAGTCCGCACTTGGCAACAACTCCGATCGGCTCAACGCCATCAATATTTTCCCGGTTCCCGACGGGGATACCGGATCGAATCTCTATCACACCGTGGCAGCCGCAACGCGTGCGCTCGAAAACGTCGACGAAGACGCCAGCGTGGGTAGAGCACTCAATGCCGCTGCAAGTGCCGCACTGGACCATGCCCAGGGCAACTCCGGCACACTGATCGCCGTGATGCTCAACGCGCTGGCCGAACCACTCAACGACGCCTCGCGTCTTACCGCACCGCTGCTCTCGTTGGGACTGCAACGTGCCAGAGCGGCCGCTTGGGCCGCGCTGTCGGATCCTCAAGAAGGCACCATGTTGACCATCTTGGATACCGCCGCAGCTACCGCGAGTAACTACCGAGGTTCCATCACCGAACTTCCTGAAGACTCCCAAAATTCGCGCAAAACCCTCGGGGAGATGTCCTCGCGGATCGTCGAGACCGCCTGGATGGCCGTCGAAGAAACCGAGAACCAGCTGTCCCAGCTCACCGAGGCTCAGGTCGTCGATGCTGGCGCCACCGGCCTGCTGTTAGTGTTTGACGCGCTGCGAGCCACCATCAAGGGTGAATCGCTAGACCCAGATATCTTGGACTCCATTCATGGCTTCCATATGGCCCACCCGCATGTCCACGAAGACATGGATGTTGCAGAAGCCTATGAGGTCATGTGCTCGGTGCAGTTGACCCCGCTGGATGCCGCCACCTTGCGCATCGGTCTCAACGACATCGGCAACTCGGTGATCATGAGCCCGGTCAACACCGAAGAAGATGGCGACGGCACCATCCGGTGGCGCGTCCACGTGCACGTGGCAGAGCCAGAAGAGGCCATGCAGCTCATTCGCCCGCTGGGTTCGACCGAGAACTTGGCCATCACCCCGCTGCACGACGACACCACGGTGGATCCATCCTGCAGTCCCGATGCGGAAGCCAGCACAGAAGAACGCAACTAGTGGACCCGCTCAACCAGCCGCTAGCGCCCTTACTCGGTCACAAGACCGCTGAGCAACTGGCCAAACACCTCGGGCTCACCACCACCGGCCAGGCGCTGAACTACTTCCCGCGCCGCTACATCGAACGCGGCGAACTCACCGCCATCACCCAACTCCCACTCGGTGAACAGGTCACCGTGATCGCCCGGGTACTGTCCGCCAGCAAACGCCAGATGCGCACCCGCCGCGGCTTCCTCGTCGACGTCACCGTCTCGGATGAAACCACCGACAGCGCACTGCCCGGCACCCTATCAATGGCGTTCTTCAACGCCGGGCTTGCCCTGAAAGAACTCAAAGTCGGCACACTGGCCATATTCCACGGCAAAACCTCCAGCTACCGTGGCGAACTGCAACTGACCAACCCCGACTACACCGTCTTGGACGATGAACACGAGCACCTCGAAGCCGATCTGTCGCCCATGCCCGTCTACCCGGCCAAAGCCAAAGTGCCCACCTGGACCATCCGCGCAGCGATCGACACGGTACTTGACGCAATCAACTGGCAAGCAATCCAAGACCCCGTCCCAAAAGCTTTTCTCGATACCCTCGCCAAGCTGCCAGACCTCGCGACGGCCTACGACCACATCCACCGGCCCCAAGAAGTCAGCCAGGCCTATGCTGCGCGCCGCAGATTCGCCGCACAAGAAGCACTCATTCTTCAAACTCTGTTGGCCAGACGCCGACACCGCAACCGCAGCACCGTTGGCTCGACCGCGTACACACCGACCGACGACGGTGTCCTAGCCCACCTGGATGCCCAGCTGCCCTTTGAACTCACCGCAGGACAACACCAGGCGGGTGCAGAAATTGCCGCAGAACTCGACTCGACCCAGCCGATGTCACGGCTGTTACAAGGTGAAGTCGGTTCGGGCAAAACCTTGGTCGCGCTACGCGCCATGGCCCAGGTCGTGGACGCCGGGGCCCAGGCCGTCATGGTGGCCCCAACCGAGGTGTTGGCCGGACAGCATTATCGGTCCATCACCAATACGCTGGGCCAATTGGCCACAGCCGGGCAGTTGACCTCGTGGCAGGGGCCAGCCACCGAAGTCGTGCTACTCACCGGCTCCATGACACAGGGTCAGAAACAAGAAGCCCTGTTGAAAATCACCACCGGCCAGGCCGGGATTATCATTGCCACCCACGCGATCTTCTCCGACAACGTGCATTTCGCCGACCTTGGGCTCGTCGTTATCGATGAGCAACACCGGTTCGGGGTGGACCAACGTGAAGCCCTGCGCCAAGCCAGCCCCGGTGTGCACATGCTGGTCATGACCGCCACACCGATCCCACGGTCGGTGGCCATGACGGTCTTTGGGGATCTGGATGTCACCGTGCTGCAAGGTCTGCCCTCTGGTCGCAAGCCAGTCACCACCCACCTGGCACGCATGGCTCACGGCCCGCAGATTATCACTCGGGTATGGGAAATCATTGCCGAAGAAATCGCAGCCGGCCACCAGGCCTTCATCGTGTGTCCAAAGATCGATCCATCAGACACCACCAATGCCGAAGACGCCGACGACTTGGCCTCGGATGCCCATGCCGCCAACGTGGTGGAGATCAGCGAACGACTTGGCACGATGCCGGTCTTTGCGAACGCGCGAGTTGCCAGCCTGCATGGCCGCCAAGACCAGCAGACCCAAGACGAGATCATGCAGCAATTCGTTGCCGGCAACTTCGACATGTTGGTGGCAACCACCATCATTGAAGTCGGTGTCGACGTGCCCAACGCAACCGTGATGGCGATCTTAGACCCGGAGTACTTTGGGCTGTCCACCCTGCATCAGTTGCGGGGGCGTGTGGGCCGTGGTGACGCGGCGGCCCGCTGTTTCTTGGCCACACGGCTGCCGGATGCCCATCCGTCGCTGGATCGACTGGCGGTGATCGAACGGACCGAAGATGGTTTTGAAATTGCCACCGCCGATGTGGAGCAACGCGGTGAGGGAGACGTGCTCGGTGCCGCCCAGCACGGGTACGGCAGTCAACTGAAGGTCCTAAAGGTCATCCAGCACGCGAACCTGATTAGTGAAGCGGCGACGTGGGTCGATCAGGCGCTTGCACACGATGAACAGCTCAGCGATTATCCGCAGTTGGTCGAAGCGGTCCAAGCCTGGGAGACTGATCACGAAGACTCTTCCGACTACCTAGAAAAGAACTAAGCCATGTCGAAAATTGTTGCCGGCCAAGCCGGGGGACTGCCACTGAAAGCCGTGCCCGGCTCGGGCACTCGCCCGACGACAGAGCGGGCCAAAGAAGCAGTCTTCTCATGGCTGGAATCGCGCGACTGGCTGGCAGAAAACGCGGTCTTAGATCTCTACACCGGCTCCGGGGGCCTTGCCGTTGAAGCGGCCTCTCGCGGTGCCGCGACGGTCACCGGGGTCGAATCGGCACCCCCACCCTCCCGAGTCGCCGAACACAACGCCCAGATCCTCAACGACGCGCTGGGCCGTGACGTTGTGACGATTAACCAGATGCGGGTGCAGCGGTTTCTAGGCATGACCGATCCGGCGAGCTGGGACCTGGTGCTGGCCGACCCACCGTATGACATTGATGAAGACGAACTGCTGGCCATGATCGCCCAGGCATTCACGGTGTTGATGGACGATGGGCTCTTCGTACTCGAGCGACCCTACAAAGCAGCGGAGCCACACTGGCCCGAAGGCGTGTATGTGGTGGATGCTCGCCGATATGGCGAAGCCATGGTCTATTTCGTACGCCGTGAAGGTTACTAAAATTTTCACGTAACAACGTGGTTGGACTATGGAAGCCCAAAATAAAATCAGATACATTGACAGTCATGCAACGTGCAGTATGCCCCGGCTCATTTGACCCTGTCCACAACGGCCACATCGAGATTATCGTTCGAGCCGCCAACCTCTTCGAGGAAGTGGTGGTGGCCGTATCGAATAATCCGGCCAAGAATTATCGCTTTAGCCTCCAAGAGCGCATGGATATGATCACCGAGACGGTTCGCCATATCCAGGGCATTGTGGTGGTTCCCATGGAGACCGGACTGTTGGCAGACTTCGCTCGCGAACAAGGTGCACAAGCGTTGGTCAAAGGCGTTCGCAACTCCACGGATCTCAACTACGAGATGCCGATGGCGACCTTTAATCGGCACCTCTCCAGCGTTGAGACCGTCTTTTTACCGGCCGACTCCCGCTACCAGCACGTCTCCTCAACACTCGTCAAAGAGATCGTGGGACATAAAGGCGATATCTCAGACTTTATCCCCCACGCCGTGGAGCAACGGTTCGGCCTGCGCTAACATCAAACCCGATTGAGTTCACGTCGGTTGAACCCGACCAGACCCACGAGCAGGGCGGCCACGCCAATGGCTGTCAGCATCAGGACCGGAGCCCAGGCAATATCTTCCACGGGATACTCTGCCAAGTGACCGAACACGTTGAGATCTATGACGAACTGTGGCAACTCGAGTAGCCCGCCAAAGGTACTCATCACACCGGCAAAGCCCACGATCAGCCACCCGATTCCAGCGGCGGCTCGCGGGAGCCAACCCAGCAACAGCGTCACGATACCAACGGTTGCCAAAACGGCGGGAGCTTGCATCACACTCGCCACGAACAGCTGACCGAAATATTGTCCGGCGTCGTGTTCTACGGTCAGCACTGCTCCCACACCCATACCGAGACCGACCAGCTCCAGCATCACAAACACCCCGACAATCACCACGGCAAGGTGAGCGCCAAACCAGGTGGTGCGGTGCGTCGGGACGGAGAGTGCGTATTCGGCCCGGCCGCGATGTTCTTCACCTCGAATCTGTTGCAGTGAACTGACGCTCGCTGCGGCTACGAACACTGCGATAAACAGTGCCATGTAAGACATATAGCCCACCATGAGGTCTTCACCAGCAAAGATCTGGCTGAGTTCTGCGGGCAGGCTATCGCCGGCCTCGAGCATGGTCTGGGCGTAGGAACCGAACATGAATGCGACCAGGACCAAGGCGATACCCCAGCCACGAAGCCCACCGCGCAGGGTATGTGTAGCCAACCCCAGGGGTGTGCCCAACCAAGGTTGTGCTTCGCGTCGGCCCAATCTGGTTGGCATCAGACTGGCACCGAGGTCCCGCCGTGTGGACAGCCAGAAGCCCAGCGCCGTGAACACAACTGCGCCCGCGACCAAGAACAGTAACGGCCACCACCGGTCATAAACAAACGGTGCCGTCTGCTGTGCCCACGCCAGTGGTGAGAACCAGGACAGTGCTGAGCCACCGAATTCAGCCATATCCCCGGCCATGCGAACCACAAAAGCAAGCCCCAGTAAACCTCCGGCGAAAGCCGAAGCGCCCCGTGAGGACTCCGTGAGCTGTGCCGCAACGGCGGTAGCACCCATAAAGAATAGCCCCACTGCTAACCCGCCAGCGGCGACCAACAGCGAACCGTGCATCGCATACCCTGCGGTGAGCGCTGCAACCCACACAAGGACAGCAGCGACCCCATTGATAGCGGTCGTCAGGAGTACCGCAGAGGTCAGTGTCGCATGGCGGCCCACCATATTGGCGCGCACCAGCTCTGCCCGGCCTGTTTGTTCCTCAGCGCGAGTGTGTCGTACCACAGTGAAGACACTGCACAGTGCGATCAGGAGATAGATATACAGCGCATAGCCCGAGGCGAAGAACCGCTCGAAGGTTGGCGCATCCATACCGTAGCCCGGACCGATCATCATGCGCCCAACAGGATCGGCGTAGAGCCCGGCAAGGCTCGTCAAACTCTCTGGGTCTTCCGCGATAACTTGCACCGCCTGGGCAAAATAGAAGCCCATGACACCGATACCAGCTACCCAGGCTAGCGTTCGGATGCGGTCGCGCCGCAGCATGAATCGCAGCAGCATGCCGGTACCGGTCAGGCTCGAATAGCTGGGGGCATGGGAAGTTGTTGTAGTGCTCGAACCATGTGACATGTCAAGACACCTTCTTTGTGATCATTTCATCGACACCGCGGGCGGCGAGGTCGTCGCCGTAATGACGCATAAGCAGCTGTTCTAGCGTTGGGGGATGAGCCTGGATCGAGCGGATCTGCAATTGGGTCAGCATCTCCATGACCTGCTGGACGTGATCACCGTCGACCTCGAAGCTGGTGTATTCACCGTGCTGACGCAGATCGTGAATGAATGATTGCTCGGCTAGCTGGTCAGTTGATCCGACGGCGTCGACTTCGATGGTGGTCCGGGTCATGTGCCGCAGGTCAGACAGCGTGCCAGATTCCACGATATGGCCGTTGCGGATAATGGAGATGCGGTCAGACAGTGCTTCGACCTGGGCCAGAATGTGGCTGGAAAGTAAGACAGAACGGCCCTCTGCTTTGACTTCGCTGATGACTTCTTGAAAGACCGCTTCCATCAGCGGGTCCAGGCCAGCGGTTGGCTCATCCAACAGCAGTAAGTCGACATCTGACGCCAAGGCGGCAATCAGCGCCACTTTCTGGCGGTTTCCCTTGGAGTAGGTGCGGGCCTTCTTTCGCGGATCGAGATTGAAGCGTTCGATGAGCTCTTCACGACGCTGCCGGTTGCGATGACCGCGCAATCGCAGGAACATGTCGATCACTTCGCCGCCGGTGAGATTGGGCCACAGTTCAACATCACCGGGCACATAGGCAAGCCGCTTGTGTAGCTCCACCGCATGCGTCCAAGGATTCCGACCAAAGACCTGGACTGTGCCAGCATCGGGGCGTAGCAACCCCAACAAAATGCGCATGGTGACAGACTTGCCGGCACCGTTGGGGCCGAGGTAACCATGAACCTCACCCGGGGCGATATCCAGATGTAAGTCGTTGAGTGCTTGGACCGGGCCGAAGGATTTCTCCAGCCCGTGAGCATATATAACTGGTGCTGCGTCGGTCATGACGAAGTCCCTTCTGTGTGGTGTTGAGTGTGCTGGTTCTGGGAGTGCATAAGCTCCTCGTACATTTCAGCGTTGAGCACCGGTTGGGTGTATAACTCCAGGACCGCTTCCATATAGGGAGCAATACTTTCGGGCGAATCATCTACCGGGGAGGCGCCAAGATGACGCTTCATCTGGCGGTGCAATATCAAGGAGCCAAAGGCCTGGAGCAACATGATGACGGCGCGTCGACGCGGCTCTGCGCTGGGATAGACCAGGCCGAGTGCTTCGGCCTCGGCAGTGTATTCCAAGGAGTCGTCTACGAGTTTGTCGAACAGAGCATCCATCTCTGGGCCACCTGCTGCGAATGCGCGCAAAAAATACTTCAACAGGTGCCGATGCGCCTGGAATATCTCGAGCGCATAGTTGCGTGGCATGGGTCCTGACATATGGACGGCTTCAGTTTTGGTCTTGCGGTGCTGTTCGGCGACATATCTGTCGCAGGCTTGCCGTAGCCCAGCACTCGACCCGAAATGATGGATCACCAACGGAGCCGATACTGCCGCATGCTGCGCAATATGTTTCAGCGTCACGGTGTCGAATCCATATTCGCCGTACAGCTCGACGGCTGCCTCAAGAATTCTGTGTCGAGCATCAGGCTCGGGTACGTCAGGATTGAGCTTTTCTGTTCCGCAGTAGTGGTATGCCATCTGCTGTGTCCTCTCGCAGTCCCACCGGGCTGAACCCGCGTTCAGCGTTCGTCTTCGCAGAATAGTTGAACGGCTGTTCAGCCGGCAATAGGGCTGAACGCCAGCGGTGATTCGTTCAAAGATTCGGTCAAGACGACGGGCTTGGAATACATGCTGCTCTGTACCGGTTATACAATCTGCGGCAATTTTGAGTTTGCCCAATTATCAATTAGGGTAGTGGGCTGGCCTTGACTGAATTTTGGTGACGCCAGAATATTCATGCATCCGGTATAGACCGGCAACGTATTAGACTCTTTATATGAGCAAACCAGGAGGTGGAGCTCATGTCAGAAACGACAATTCAATCAGGAGTACCATCTCCTGATGCAGCAAAACCGTGGGTCATGTCGGTCACCGAGTTGATCGATAGTCCAGGTGCTTCAGAACATACTGAAATCACCTGGCCGGCCCCCGCTGAACTCTCGGTTCCTCTCCTCGGAGTTGAACAAGGATCAGCAATGCAGGTGGATGTTCGACTCGACTCAGTCCACGAAGGCATTTTGGTATCCGGCACCGTTGACGGCACGCTCACAGGGCAGTGCTCACGGTGTTTAGATCCCATTACTGAACCGGTCACCATTGATATCCAAGAACTGTTCCAGTTTGAGTTCGATCCCATGGTTGAAGAGGACGAACAACACATGGTGGAACACGGCTTGGTCAATATTGAGCCGATTATGCGCGATGCGCTGGTAACCTCGTTACCGTTCCAACCCCGGTGTTCACCAGACTGCGAAGGCCTGTGTGATCAGTGTGGCATCCGTCTTGAAGAAGCGGAACCAGATCACCACCACGAACAGCTGGACCCACGTTGGGCTGCATTGGCTAACTTTGTTTCGGACAATACGTCCGAAGAAACTTCATCTGAAAATCCCGAGCAACAAGAAAAGAGATAACAGTGGCTGTACCAAAACGGAAAATGTCCCGTTCAAACACACGCTCACGTCGTGCCCAGTGGAAAGCTACCGCTCCGAAACTGGTGAAAGTCGTCGAGAATGGCAAAGTAGACTACCGTCTGCCACACCAGGCACACGTTGTATCAGACTCGGCCGGCACTCCACTCTTCATGGAATACAAAGGCCGCAAAGTCGCAGACATCTAAAGTGGCTCGCTCAGCAAAACCAACGCCCAAATGGGCAGCTGAGAACACAGTAGATCACTTAACGAAGCATCTCGGTGTACATTTTGATACCGAGATGCTTCGTCTTGCGTTAACACACCGCTCGTACGCATTCGAACACGACGGACTGCCCACCAACGAGCGGCTGGAGTTTCTCGGCGACGCTGTACTCGGTGTCCTAGTCACCGACTACCTCTACAAAACCTTCCAGGATGAAGCCGAAAGCGAGCTCGCCAAAAAGCGGGCCTCCATCGTCTCTACGGTTGCACTCGCTCACGTGGCCCGAGGCATCAACCTCGGCCCCCACATTTTTTTGGGTGAAGGGGAAATCAGAACCCACGGCGGGAACAAAGACTCCATCCTGGCCGACACGTTCGAAGCACTCATCGGTGCCACCTACCTGTATGCCGGCTACGACGCTGCCTGGGTTATTGTCAAAGACCACGTCATCCCGCTGCTCGAAAATGACGCCGTCATGGGCGCGGGCAAAGACTGGAAAACCCTGGTGCAAATCGCAGTCGACAAACATAACCTCGGTGCCATTGAATACCGGATGCAAGCCATAGGTCCCGATCACGATCGCACCTTTACCGCGACACTGACCGTTGGCGGGGTCGAATACGCCAGCGCCGAAGCTAAAACCAAAAAGGACGCTGAACGACTGGCCGCTTGGCGCAGCCTCAGCGATATTGAGAACCCGCCAGATGCCTGAACTGCCCGAAGTTGAAGTCGTGCGACGCGGGATTCACCAATGGGCCACCAACGCCCAGATCACCGCTGTTGAAATCCTGGATCCGCGCAGCTTGCGCCGCCACCAGCCAGGCTCAGAAGACTTTACGGCCAAACTGGTGGGCCAACAATTGCGTCCTGCCCAGCGCCGCGGCAAATACCTCTGGATTCCATTTGCTGAAGGCTACCAAGCCATCGTGGTGCAGCTCGGCATGTCCGGACAGGTTCTGGTAGCTGACCCCGACCTGCCAGATCGAAAGCACCTCAAAATCCGGATCACGGTCACCTCCGGCGACACCACACGAGAGCTTCGGTTCGTTGATCAGCGCATCTTCGGCGGCATGTACCTCGACACGCTGGTGCCGACCCACGATCACCCTGCACAGCACATCCCGAGCACCGTAGCGCATATTGGCCGCGACCCACTCGATGAACACTTTGACCTCGAGGCGATCTTCCGAGCGTTACGCAAACGCAAGTCCAGTCTCAAGCGGGCCCTGTTAGATCAATCACTGTCGTCAGGCATTGGCAACATTTATGCCGATGAGGCGCTCTTTCGAGCCGAACTGCACTTTGCCCGACCCACCGAGACGCTGACTCGCAAGGAAGTCTCCAGGGTGTATCAAGCTGCCGAACAGGTCATGAGATTAGCGTTAGCGCAGGGTGGAACCTCATTTGATGCGCTCTATGTTAACGTAAGTGGAGAATCAGGGTACTTTGAACGGTCCCTGAACGTATACGGACGACAAGGGCAACCGTGTTATCGCTGCCAGGATGCTGGCGTGGAAACACTGATTACGCGCAGTAAATTTATGAACCGGTCTTCATACTACTGTCCGAAATGCCAACCGGTGCCTCGCCGAGCGCGCTGGTGAAAGGGTTTATACTCGTGTATGACCGTGTGACCATACAGAAAGAAGCTGCCTAGTAATGCGCAAACCGCCAACGCCGAAGCGAGCTGGCCGCGTACGCCTGCCACGGCGCGGCGCTGCCTGGTCCATTATCGGCTCCGTAGCGTTGGTAACTGGTGCAACGGTGGCAGCGGCTTCTGGGTTTTCTGCACAACTGGCCCAAGACTTCGATA
This sequence comes from Yaniella soli, assembly GCF_054782375.1. Classification (NCBI taxonomy): domain Bacteria; kingdom Bacillati; phylum Actinomycetota; class Actinomycetes; order Micrococcales; family Micrococcaceae; genus Yaniella; species Yaniella soli. Next base: position 11,163 of record NZ_BAAGSP010000029.1, on the reverse strand, counting down.
CCAACAGTGAGACCATCGAGACCGGCATCGATCACTCGGTAGAAGCCTTTGAAGATGGCGAAATGAACATCTTGGTATTGGGCTCTGACGCGCGAGAAGATGAAGCAGCTGAAGAGCAGCGATCAGACACGATGATGCTCGTCCATATCCCTGAATCGCGGGATGAGATGTTTGTCATGTCGATTATGCGCGACCTATGGGTAGAAATCCCAGAAGTTGGCATGTCGAAAGTCAACGCTGCGCAGTCACACGGTGGCTATCCAAAAACGATTGAAACCGTTGAAGGTCTGACCGGGGCTGATATTGATCACATGGTCATTGTTGATTTTGATGGCTTCAGCGAACTCACCACCGCGCTGGGTGGTGTAGAGATTGATAATGATATGGCCTTCTCTGCAGGACAGGTGCACCCGTCGTATTATCCAGAGGGCAACATTCGTTTGGAGGGTACCGACGCGTTGCGGTTTGTTCGTGAGCGCAAGGCGTTCACAGATGGCGACTACCAGCGGGTCAAGAACCAGCAAAAATTCCTCACCGGGCTCGCGAGCCAGGTCTTAGGCTCCGAAACACTGACCGACCCTTCAAAGATCTCGGGCATGGTCAGCTCATTTAGCCCGTATTTGACGGTGGATGAATCACTCGATGCCGAAACGTTGGTGGGCTACGGCATGTCCATGAGTGAATTGCGACCATCAAATATCACCAGCTTTACGATTCCGAACGCAGGCACCGGCACGACTGCGGGTGGCGCGTCGGTCGTGTGGCCCGATGAAGAAGCACTAGTAGATATCCGTAGCGCGATGGATGAAGGCACCATGGCCGACTACGTTCAAGAACTAGAAGAACGAGCTGAAAACGAAGAACTCGAAGGTGCAACGGACGAATCCGGTGAGCAAGTCACAGCGGAACCGGGAGAAGAAGTTTCCCAGTGACCCGCCGTTTGCTCCTTGTCACACACTCGTATTCTCCTGAATCCACCGCGCCCCAGCGTCGCTGGAAAAAATTTTTAGTCGGACTTACCCAGGCGGGATGGCAGGTTGAGGTGCTCACCCCACCGGCTGATCCACGCTATGTTGATGCATCACAAGATGCCGAGCCGTACCTGACGGTTCGGCGAACCCCGGATGTCAGTTTCCTACCGGATAGTCGCGTCGGACGACTCGCACGAGCAGTCATCCATGCAGCAGCCGCGGTTCCGATGTCGATGACCACCGACACCGATGTTGTTGTTGCCACGGTGCCTGCGCTGCCAAACTTGGTCGCTGGACGGTTGATTGCCTGGGTTAAGGGCGTGCCCTACGTGGTTGAGATGCGGGATGCATGGCCGGACCTGATTTTCGAATCTGCCAGTGGCGGCAAAATTTTTGGCTCAATAGTCGCCGAAGCCATCACGCGAATCCAGCGATCCGCAGACCAACTCGTCACCGTCACCAAAGGGTTTGGCCAGACCCTCGCGCAACGCGATATGCCACCTGTGGAGGTAGTGTCTAACAGCCGATCAATTGAGCACATACCGGTGGTAGCAGCACGTACGCGCCAACCCGGTGAACTCAACGTGTTGTACCTGGGCAACCATGGCGAGTCGCAGCAGTTAGAACTCGTCATTGAAGCAGCAAAGCTGGCCCGCCAGGAGAATCCAGATATTCGGGTTCGTTTCGTGGGGGAGGGCACCCAAAAACCACTCTTGCAGCAGCTGAATGCTGCAGCCGGCAATCCGGTTGAAACGCTGCCAGCCTCCTTTGGCAAACAGACGACCCAGCACTACCAGTGGGCAGATACATGCCTGGTGACACTGCGTGCTGACTGGGCAAGTTTCGCTCACACAGTTCCCTCCAAGACTTATGAACTACTGTCTTATGGCAAACACGTCACCGGAATCGTATGCGGTGAAACGCAAGCCATTTTGTCACAGGCCGGTGATCACGAAATTGTCGAAGACAATGCTCGAGCACTGGCAGACACATGGCTTCGCCTCGCAGCAGACCCGCAGTCCACTCCGACCCAAGATGCCGGTCGTGCCTGGGTAGCGGAACACGCATCCGATACGGCACAAATCGAGAAACTGGATTCAGTCTTGCAACGAAACGTACATGAACACAAAGCACCGAGTCTTTTGAAACGATCGACAACCGCAGCTTCTATTTCAGCGACCGCAGCACTCGAGCATCTGAAAAACAACCGGGCCCTCTTTGGTCTGCTTGTGCTGCGCCGCTTGCCGCAGCATCTTCGGGAACCGATCGCTAACGCTGCCTCACAAGTCCGTGGTGGCCCGTTGGATACTGTTTCTGCGGTGGGCAAGGCTGTTGCCGGACGAACTGACGAACTCAAAGACCAAGCAATTGAACTGCTGGGTAAGCGGGGATCCGACCGGAAGATTGTTGATTACGCACGGGTGTTCATCGCGCTGGGCGATCTAGACACCGCACAGTGGTTATTAGAACGCGTGAGGCCAACCACCAAAGGTTTGAAAGCTGCACGGGCCTGGATGGCATGGACCTGCGGCAGCATGGAACAAGCCGTTGAACTCATGCAGACGGCAGAACGGGAACGCAAGACCGTTGCACGATGGTCTTCTGAGTTAGCAAGCTTCCAAGGCGTAAAACCACAGCTTGAAACGATCACGAGCTATAAACCAATCACAAACCGCGTACTGCACGTGCTGACCAACTCTCTGCCACATACTCCTTCGGGATATGCACAACGCTCACATTCGACCATGCTGGCGCTTCAAGAACTCGGCTGGGACGTATCTGCTGTGACACGTATCGGGTGGCCCATCACGACCGGTGCGTTGTTGGCCGAGTACCACGACGTTGTTGATGGCATTGGCTACCGCCGTTTACTTCCAACGCAGCTGGAAGCGCATTTTAGCGAACGACTCCAGCAGAACGCAGAAATGCTGCTTGAGCACGTCCTCGAGAAACGACCGGCCATGCTGCACACCACAACGCACTGGATTAATGCCGTCGTCGTGGAAGCCGTAGCAAAAGCAGTCGGTATCCCATGGATTTACGAGGTACGTGGCCAATTAGCCGATACGTGGGCCTCTACGCGTGCCGATGATGCTGTGAATACCGACTACTACCGGTTGTTTAAGGCTCGCGAACAGGATGCCACGCTCGCTGCCGATGGTCTTGTGACCCTGGGTGAGCAGATGAAGCACAGCCTCGTGCAATTTGGCGCGAATGAAGACGAAATCGTGCTGACGCCAAATGCGGTCGGCGGACAATTCCTTGAAACCCCAGGGGAGACCACACGAGCTCGAATAAAACTCGGACTTGATCCAGAACTCGAGTACGTAGGTACTGTCAGCTCACTCGTGCCGTATGAGGGTATCGAAACCGTCGTCGAAGCTGCCGCCACCCTCATGCAAAACAGATCAAAACTGCGCCTGCTCATCGTTGGCGATGGCACAGCACTCCCGAACATTATCGAAACAGCAAAAAGATTCGGGATCGCTGACAAAATATTTACTCCGGGCCGTGTTGATCGAGACGAATCTCACCTGTATCACCAAGCTCTCGATATTTTCGTTGTGCCAAGAATCTCGACTGAGGTCACAAGAACCGTGACTCCGATGAAATCTGTGGAAGCCTCAGCCAGTGCCAAACCGGTCATTGCTTCGGACTTGCCTGCTTTATCGGAACTGGTAAACCACGGTAAAACTGGTCTGTTGGTACCTGCTGAAGATCCGGTAGCCTGGGCTGAAGCGATCGGCAGTTTGCTCGAGGATCCACAGCGTGCCCAGCAGATGGGAAATGCCGGCCGGGAATGGGTACTGGAAGAACGTACCTGGCAAGCAAATGCCGCGAAATATAACGAGTTGTACGAAAAGATCTTATTATCTGAAGAACAAAATACTTTCTGAATTGCTTAGGCAGTCTCACCATTCGTTGTTTTGACTTATAATGGACTGCTGGATAACTTTGAGTCTTTGTCGACTTGGGTTACATAACGGGTCGTTTTATGCCGTGAAAAGGATAGTGAATGTCGAACATTTCCAGTGTTGCCGTGATCGGTCTGGGCTATATCGGTCTGCCGACTGCCGCGATCTTGGCCGATAATGGTCTGCGTGTACACGGCGTAGACGTCAACCAGCACACCGTCGATGCCATTAATGCCGGCAGTGTGCCGTTTGTGGAACCAGAGCTTGGTGATTTCGTTGAACGCAACGTCACTGCCGGTCGCTTGACTGCTTCGACAGACACCCCTGCCGCAGACGCATACATCGTGGCCGTTCCCACCCCGTTTATGGCGGATAAGACCCCGGACCTGTCATATATCGACTCCGCCGGCCGGACGCTGGCTAGGCAGCTCACTGGTGATGAACTGGTGATTCTGGAATCGACTTCTCCTCCGGGCGCTACGGACCGGATGGCGGATGTCATCCTTGCAGAGCGCCCTGATCTGGCAGAAAAGGGCACGTTGCAGTTCGCCCATGCTCCAGAGCGTGTGCTGCCCGGTCAGGTCATGCGTGAGCTGGTGACCAATGACCGTATCATTGGTGGCTCGACCCCAGAGGCTGCTGAGCGGGCGGTGGCGTTGTACCGCACATTCTGTGAAGCTGAGTTGGTGACGACCAATACTCGGACTGCTGAGATGTCGAAATTGGTGGAGAACTCCTTCCGCGACGTGAATATCGCGTTTGCTAATGAGTTGTCGATGATCAGTGACGAGATCGGCGTCGATGTCTGGGAGGTCATTGAACTTGCCAACCGTCACCCGCGAGTGAATATTTTGCAGCCTGGTCCAGGTGTTGGTGGGCACTGCATCGCGGTGGATCCTTGGTTTATCGTTGCTGCTGCCCCGGATACCGCGACGATTATTCGTAGTGCTCGTGAGATCAACGATGCCAAACCCGAGTGGGTGGTCCAGCAGGTCAAAGCTGCGGCCTTCGATGTGCAGCAGGAAACCGGTCGTGCGCCGGTTGTGGCGACATTGGGTCTTGCGTTCAAGCCAAATATCGATGACCTGCGTGAATCACCAGCGTTGAATATTACCGAAGCACTGTCGGATCAATTCACTGCATCAAAGATTCTCAGCGTTGAACCGCATGTTGATGAGCTGCCAGAGCGTCTGCAGAACCGCGATAACCTCACGTTGACTGAAGTCAATGAGGCCATCGAACGTGCCGACATCATCGTGCTGCTTGTCGACCACGCAGCCTTCGCTGATCTTGGACCTATCGCGTATAAGAAACGCGTTATCGACACCCGCGGCCAATGGCGCACAAGCAAGTAGACTGCTCCAATATGACCAAGAATCTTGAAGAAGCAAGCATCGAAATTCTCCAGCAGCGACTGTTAGAAGAAGTCGATGCACAGCAACGTCTCCAAGACGAACTCAAGAACGCCTTGGAAAACGAACGCGACCTCCGTTTGGAAAACGACCTGTTGTGGGTATATCTGCAACACAAGCAACCAGCGCGAGTAAGCGATGCGAAAGCTCTCTTGTCCAGGCTTGTAGACGGGTCAGAACTTGCAAACGAACTGCAGCAGACCGGCGGCGCAACAAACCGAAAGAACCGCACGCTGAAGCAGAAAGTCCGTGGAGGCCTCGGCAAACTGCCTGGTGTCCATCGGGCGTACCACGGACTTAAAAATATCGGCAAATAGTGTGTGCTAAACGCACCGTAATCCCACAGAAGGTGTCGCATTCATGGCCTTGTCTCCAAAATCCTCTGTTCGTCGATTCGACGTATTGCAGAAGCGCCTGGATGAACTCGAGGCCCAACAAGAGACAGGCACGCAGCGTAAGCACACATACCGCAATTTAGAGCGCCTAGGTGATCTAGAACGGATTGCAGCCGTCCAGTCGCATCAAGTGACTGAGCGTTTACAGCACGCGTTTACCGCGCCGTCTGGAGACGAGTTACGTGCCGCGATGCTTGAACAGATTACGGAGCTACCGCCAACAAGTAGTGGGATCGCGAATAGACCATTCACGACGAAGATTGGAATCATCTCTGATCTTTTTCTTTTTAAGAGCTTTGACGGTCTAGCTGACTTCTACCCAATTTATCCGGGCAACTATGCGCAGCACGCTGACATTGATATATTGCTGCTGGTCTCGACCTGGCGCGGTGTCGATGACGTGTCGTGGAAGGGCGTCACAACAAAGAGCAGTGAAAAACGAGCTTTGCTCTTCGACGAGATCCTTCCTTTTTATCGGCAGCTTGATATCCCGATCGTCTTTTACTCGAAAGAAGATCCGCCGAATTATAATCACTTCCTGCCATTTGCACAGCAGGCAGACTACGTTTTCACCTCCGCAGCAGAGATGATACCGAAATACCAGGCAGACTGTCCTGATGCTCGGTCCGTCGATGTTCTGCCTTTTGGCATCAATCCGAAGAATCATTCGCCCATTGGGAGTCAACAGGGGAGCCTGAATCGCGTGGTCCCTTTCGCAGGGTCGTGGTTCAACCATAAATACGAAGACCGGAGCCGGTGGGGTGGCGACATCCTCGATGCCGTGGTTGCGTCCAAGAACTACGATTTACTGGTGTTTGATCGAAACTCCTACCTCGATGATTCGAGGTACAAATTCCCAAACCGATTTGCACATAGTGTGACCCCATCAATTGATCACCAACAGCTCCTAGATATCCAACGGGTCGTTGATGTCAGTGTCAATTTGAACTCTGTGCAGAATTCCTCATCGATGTTCGCAAATCGGGCTATTGAGCTGCAAGCCCAGGGAACGTTTGTGCTGAGCAACTATAATGTCGGCCTGAACTCACGGTACCCCCACGTACATATCAGTAATGGGTATACGGACACTCTGGCAGCACTGGATCGGTTGAAGCCAAAAGATGTTCGCGAAGCGCAAGCGGCTGGTATACGGGCTGTGTTCTCTCGTGATTTAGCAATCATGCGCGTAGCCAAGATCATTGAAACAGTCGGCCTCGACGCGAAGGTAGCGGAGCCACGAGTTACAGTCGTGCATCACGACCATGATGAACATCTGGCACAAGCGATTGCCCAGCAGACGTATGGCAACATCACTAGCGTCGTCGACTCGTCGGAAAGTCGGTCAACTACAGAGTTGGCAGAGCGTGCTGACATCGTCGTGCATATGGGCACGGAACATGAATATGCTCCCACACACGTGGAAGATTTGGTCAACGCGTTCCGTTATACCGACGCTCTCACAGTGGAAAAGGTTTCACCCTTTAACCCTGCAGATTCTTCATCACGGCACTCCTACATGGTTCCTGTGAAGACAAACAGTCTGGGGGCCGAATTCCTAGGTGAGATCCCGCATGGCATCGATCCTCGACCGGGTTATCAGATCGATGAGGTCGGTGTCAGCGCTCGACATGAAAGTATCGACGTGGCCCCTCGGAAGACTAGAGCGAGGCCCCCAATCCTTTCAGTGGTCGTACCGATCTATAACAATGGGCCGCATCTTCTGCACAAGTGCATCGCGTCGCTTCGTCGTTCCAGCATTTTCGAGCAAATGGAAATCGTGCTTGTTGATGATGGTTCAACTGATATCGAAACGATTCATGCTATTGAGAAGCTCGAACGTGAGTTGCCGTGGGTAACCGTTCACCGGTTTGAAGCAGGCGGTTCAGGAAGCGCCTCTCGGCCTAGGAACAAAGGCCTCGAAATCGCCTCATGCGAATATGTGACGTATTTGGATCCAGACAATGAAGCGCTCAATGACGCGTACGTCAAGCTGCTGCACACAGCTATCGAATCTGGCGTAGATTTTGCAGTTGGCGACATGACTCGGTGGCGTGGCGCAAATAGTGCCGTGCGTTATACGAAATTCCTTCAAACCCGGTTAGACATAGAAGGACACGTAGCCTCAGGCGGACGCCAAGCGTTAGTCGACATGCAGTTCATGCCAATTAGCATCCAAGCGCTTGTGGCTCGCACTGACTGGTTGAGGGGCACTGGCATTACGCAGCCCGTCGGGGCAGTAGGACAGGATTCGTACTTCTTCCAACAAATGCTGTATTACGCAGACCAATTCGCGATCGTGAAAATGGCAGCTCATACGTATTATGCGCAAGTCGAAAATTCTGTGGTGAACACAGTGAACGCGAAGTTCTTCGACAAGTATTTGCCACTGGAGCGCGCCCGAAGTGAATGGCTATCCGAAGTCGGTTTACTGGATGAGTACCGCCAAACTCGTATGGAAACATTCTTTACCGGTTGGTATTTACGCAAACTAGCAGACGTGCCCGAAGACCAGCGTGCCCGAGCGGTGACTACGATCGCGGAGCTCGGGCGAATGTATGGTGACCACGAATGGGCATCTGAAGAAGCTCAACAATTTTGGAGTGAGACCGTGGGCGAGTCACAACGGCATACTGCGAGCGAGGACAACTAGGTATGGCACGACCAGATTGGGAACGGCAGTATGTTGCTGGCCTACTGACTTCGAACAAGAAGAAGATTCAGGGTTACGAGCAACTTCGATTCTTTTCCTCGATAGCGGGTGAATCCCACAGTGCTGTCCAAGAATTGCTCCTGCACCGTCTCATCGCCCAGCTCGAGAACGTCAGTGATGCGCTGGTCCTCCTGGATACCGTGCGTAGAACAGGGTGGGACAGCTATGCACCACGTGTCCTGGCAAAGATTGCCGATACTGAAGCTGTCCTGCGCGATAGGCCAGAACTCGCTGATTACTTCAAAAGACTTCGGGAGAGCCGGGGGTACACCACCTACTCCATTAAAGATTGGTGTCTGATTGGCGACGGCACAAATGTGCGGATTTCTGGCGCACCTGTGTGGACACGGAATATAGAACACATCGCCGATATTCTGTACGAGTCGGATCTGAACAGAATTCAGATCGACGACATCATCGCCCTCATGGCGCATTACTTCGATAACGACATTCGAATATTTCAGCTTGCCGTGCTCACGTTCTCTAGTGAACATGAACGGTGGGCAGAGATACTTCACCGAGTGTTGGCAGCCCCATATATTGTTATGGACGCAGAACAGAGCCAAAAAGCTGACACGTTCACAGAGACGTCTCCAGCCAATGTGTGGGCGCCACATTGGAACATTACGTTGGAGGCCGATCATCAGGACCGCTGGCGTATTTATGAACAACATACAGCACAGCACCTGCACGGGCTTGGTAGCGAGAAGATATTCGACCAAATTAGCGTGCTCCTTGCGCTGAGCGGGTTACTCAGGGAAGGTATTCAACTAGCTCCTCTCGACGGGGGTCTTGTGCGTGCATTGATCCCTTCGCATCCTATTTGGGGCTTTAGACAACGTGAGTTCTCTGCAGCACGGACCTCCTATCAAGCTGAAGATGTTCGTGCCTTAGCTCTTGGTTTCCTTGAACAATTACCGGCTAGTAGACGAGTCACCGAGTTTCGCTCCCGGTTGGCATTGCACTTTGTTTCGCGTTCATGGCCAACTCGCAAGAGTGCGTCAGTAACTACCGCAGAAAACGGATTCTACAAACAGGTGATCCGAGGGGCTCAACTCTTAGACGAGAATCGCTTCCGTGATGTGCTGGCATACATCAAGGACAACCCACACAGATCTGAACCGGTATTTGAATTCTTCCGTAGCGAAGCAGAAGCCGCGCTAGGGCTCTTTGCAACACTCGATAACCTTCCCGATAAGGTCACTTCTACCACTGTGAGCGCACCGGAAGGGATTCTTTGTGTAACTCATGCGTCTGTTCCTGACCAGACCGGTGGTTATGCAATCCGTGCTCACGGTATCTTGCGTTCACTCCGAGAGCACGGCATCAATATTTCTGCTGTAACTCGTCCTGGTTTTCCCTCGGGAACGCTTACTCAACCAACTAGCGTCGTGGTCGACGATGTTGAGTATCAGCGTCTGTCTGATACGGGGGTGAACCGTAGTCACGGTGAAATCAAATACCTGATGTCGTTCGTGGAACCGTTCAGGCAAGTGTTTGAAGAACGCGGTATCGCTACCGTCCATGTGCGATCGACCTTCTTGATTGCGCTTCCGGCGCTTATCGCAGCCCGCCAGCTTGGTCTCCAGGTTCTGTACGAAGTCAGCGGACTCTGGGAACTGGTGTACCAAGATCGGGAGCACGAATCTAACCTACTCAAGCGCTCTCCATTTGCTGAACTAGCGGAAACAATCACGATGACGAATGCTGATCAACTCGTCGTGATGAACGAAGCCGTTCGCCAGATAGCTATCGATCGTGGTGTGGCCGCCGAAAAGATTCACATTGCCCATAACGCGGTGAATGTTGACAATTTCGTGCCGATGGAATCAGAGCCGCACGAGACGTTTACCATTGGTTACTTGGGCAGTTTTGCAGATTATGAAGGCCTCGACGACTTAGTGGATGTAGTTCATCAACTTAGGACCCAAGGCGAAGCTGTACACGCTCTCATGGTTGGGGATGGCTTACGCTTCAACCACATTCGTTCCAGGATTATCAATGAGGGACTCGAAGAATTCTTTACTCTCACCGGAAGAGTCCCACATGAACAAGTCATGGAACAGTACAAGCTCATGGATGTTTTGGTATACCCGCGAATCTCAACGGGAGCTACTGAAACCATCACCCCGCTCAAGCCATTCGAAGCGCTAGCCCTAGCAAAACCGATAATAGTGAGCGATGTAGCACCGCTCAAAGAAATCGTTGGTAATGATGAACGCGGCATTGTCTTCGAAAGTGGCAACGTACAAGACTTTGCCCGTGCCATTCGCGAGCTTTCTGTCGACAGTTCACTCAGGACAGCGCTCGGCGATGCTGGCCGTCATTGGGTCGTCGAGAATCGGAACTGGGAGAATGTTGTTGAGACGTTTGTAAAAGCGTACGAACACATGCACTGACGCTTCCACGACGTTACGTACTACCTGAGTGGTTTGTTAGTAGCGAAAACTTATGTGAGATCATAAGCTTTATTAGGGTGTTTGCACGCATACGAGAAGATCGGACGGCATAGAGTGAGCAATTTGCGAAATCTCGGTATATCAACAGTTGGGGCTCTATTCGTCTTGGGTGTCTTAGGAACCCTCGCAGCAGCGTCGGGTTGGTGGGTTGTCGCGATTCTTCTCATTTTTGGTGCGATTATCGTGAATGTGACGACGATCCTGTTAGGGCGTGTCTCCTATATGTGCGATGATTTATCGTTCAGAGTGGAGGTATGAGTCATGCTTCTACTTCTCGATATCAGACGCTGACGGATGAACA
>NZ_BAAGSP010000028.1:0-36240 GCF_054782375.1 Yaniella soli | reverse complement strand
ACGGTACATCGCACGACGGATCTTCAAAGTACTCAATGCCTCAGCTGTCTCGATGCAACTGGCTTGACGGACATAGAAGAGTCAGCCAGTCCCAGACCAGCCACTTCCAAGTCTCACAGTGTGCTGGATCAATCCAAAGGCAGCGCGGATGCGCTTATTATAGCCGGATTGCTGCGGAATATACGGGAACACATCGGCCAGGTGTTCTCGGGCGTAGCGGACCCATTTGGACTCCGAGGACTCCCCGTGGGTGAGATGCTGAGCAATCGGCAAGCACAGCAATTCAGCATCGGTGAGCTGGTGGTTTCGACCACGCCGCACCGGTGGGTCGTAGGCTGGGATGACTTTATCAGTGATGAAAACGTACAGTGTTACCAGGAGGGTGTTTAAGTTTGTATTCACAACATATTCTTAACACCCTCCAACCCGCTTTAACAGGTCCGATCGACGCAAAAACTCAGAAATATCCACCCTCGAAACGCGCCGTCACCAACCCGCGAATTAGGACTTACTCATCTAGGACAGTTTTCGTTTTTATAAGGAACCGACATTTTTCAGTAATTGCTATGTATGTATGACTGTGACTGTTTACCTCCTTTGGTGGACTTTCACAGCTTCATTCGGCGGGGACAGGATGTCAGGCTTTGGCCGCGACACCATCTTTTCGTCTAATCTTCCCGCTCGTCGTCATCGAGCGGTACATCTTGCTGCTGTTCGATCCAATCGACTTCGCTGACCGAACTGTCCCGCGTCTCCATGGGCGCTAACGTCTCGTCGCCCTCTCCTTCGCCAGAGATAATCTGCTCGGCCAGCTCCTCTTCAGGGACTTCTAGATTGACCTTTTTACGTTCTGCCATCATGTCTGCTCCTTCCATTGGGCTCGAAGCCTAGCATTTTCGTCTTGCAAATTGAGCACCATCTCAACACCAGCGAGATTAAGGCCGGAATCGATCAAAGCCGTGACACGACTCAGACGCTCAATATCACTGCGACTGTAGCGACGCGTTCCGCCCTCTGTGCGGGCCGGATCCACTAAGCCACGTGTCTCATACATTCGCAGCGTCTGTACGCCAGCACCGACGATCTCAGCTGCAACTGAAATCGTGTACACGGCCCTGTGCTCATCGCTCTTTTCGAAGCGTTCTGAATTTCTCATCAACATTCCTTGCATTGCTATACAAGCTATGCTATAACAAATGTATAGTGGATGCTAGAGGTTTCCGCTACAGATCAACATAGAAAGGGGAGCAAGCATGCTGATGCGTACCGATCCATTTCGTGAATTCGACCGCCTAACCCAGCAAGTCCTTGGCGGCAACGGGACTGCGGCTCGGCCCACCGTTATGCCGATGGACGCTTGGCGCGAAGGAGACACTTTCCATGTCGAGTTTGACCTACCCGGTGTTGATACCTCCAGTATCGATCTGGACGTCGAGCGCAATGTTGTGACAGTAAAAGCCGAACGTCCGAAACTCGATGACAACAAGGAACGCCTTGCAGCAGAGCGCCCCCGCGGCACATTTAGCCGACAGCTCGTGCTCGGCGACAACCTAGATACCGATAAGATCACGGCTAATTATGACGCTGGAGTACTGGCGCTCGAGATCCCCGTGGCTGAATCTGCGAAGCCACGCAAGATTGAGGTCAGTGACGGTGGAAGTGAACAACAATCGATCACACCGTAACCGGCTGAAACTCAGAGAAAAGGAGGCACCATGATCAAGCTCAACAGTGATATCTCCTCACTATCGACCGGCCCCGCGTCTACTGCTGGACGAGACGGCGAAGATGAGTTTGATTGGATCGCCGTCACGGAGCCACCTTGCTAGTTATGAGCGTCCCCCGCGGATGCTAATTCGCTGACAAACATAGAAACACCCTCCAGAGGCAGCTGCCTCGCCGGCCCACACTTAGATCGACCATCATTGGCTCGAAGTGTGGGCCGGAAACATTCCTCGGATTGTGTCGCACATGTCGCTTGGACACTTACGGTAGAGGTGTCGCACGCGTTAACGAAAATGGACCGCCCGGCATGACTGCTGATTCTGTCTGGCTCCATGGCACTCTAACGGATAGGACCGTTCATGACCTCAGAACGCAAAACGGCCGGTTTATCGTCGAGAGCCGCCAACTCAACGCACTATATCGGTCAGAAAGGGCAATCACGACGCGGACGCTTCCTCAGGTGGTTCAGGAGCCCCGAAACCACTTCCGATCTACTACTGGCCATCAAAGCAGTCGTCGCTGGCACCTCCGCTTGGGCCATTTCTGTCGGTGTGCTGGATTCAGAAGTAGCGTTCATGGCCCCGTGGACGGCCCTTTTGACCGTTCATGCCACAGTGCACCGTTCGCTCTCGCGCGGCGCACAAACCGCAGTGTCTTCCACCGTAGGCATGGGCTTAGCCTTTGTTATCATGCAATTTCTCGGCGTCAATATCTGGACGTTTGCGCTGGCACTGCTCGTGGGGTTATTTGGAGCCCGCATTTCGTGGATTCGGGACGAGGGAGTAGCTATTGCAACCACAGCCATCTTTATCTTCACCGCAGACGATCCCATGTTCGCCGAACGGTTCATGGAACTGCTACTGGGGGTAGGGATCGGCATCGTAGTAAACTTTCTCGTGATCCCACCACTCAAAGATCAACAAGCTGCCCGCTATGTCGACAGCATTAATCGACGCATGGGCGCTGTTCTAGTAGATATGTCCGATGAGTTTGCTGAAAAATGGGACACGGACAGCGCTGAAGACTGGCTCAAAGAAACTGAATCGATGAGTTCCGAATTAGAATCCGCGTGGCAAACCGTTCGGTTAGCCAGAGAAAGCCAGCGCAAAAACCCGAGGGCAATTTTCAGGCGACGCCAAGGACCGCAACAAGATATCATCAGCTACGAAGAAATCCTCAACCGCGTCGACGAGGGCATCTCGCATCTGCGCAACCTGACTCGGACTCTTCGGGAAGCTTCCTACGATCTCAGCGAATGGGATACCGAATTCCGCGAAGGTTGGGTTGAAATTGCCCACGACGTCGGTGTCGCCATTGCAGACCCCGAAGGTACCGTAGAGACTGAACGCGACCGCCTCACTGAACTCGCATCAAAGATGTCCAGCGCGGATCATTTGCCCAATATCAACTGGCCTGTCTATGGGGCACTGATTTCTAGCCTGCAACACATTGTCATGATTGTCGACGACGTCGCTTCAGCGCGCGAGGCCCGCCAAGCCTCTCCGAAAGCAGCAGCCTAAGAACGCGGGCCACTAGACTAGGGTTTCGTTCGGGTCTGCCAGCGATGGGTTGACCAAGCTTGGCGAATGAGCCGGCGAACGATGATGATTGAGTTGGCTTGGGGGTGAATGCGTCGTTGTGACCATACCAAAAGAACGCTCCCCGTTGGAACGATCCTGATCAACTTCAGCGGCTCATTGCTCCTTGGCCTTGTGGGCAACGGCCTCGTACCTGCCCAGATCGCCACAACTATCGGCGGCGGGCTGCTGGGCGGCAACACCACGTTCAGTATCGCCAGCGTCGAGACCATCCGTCTCGCGGAACAACACCGCTACGGCGCGCCACGCTCACTGGCCTGGGAACTACTCGCAATCTGCACACTCGCAGCCGGCGCCGGGATCTGGCTCGGAGCCCTCCCCTAAAGCCGCCAAACGAAGCTGTAAAACCCCGCCAAACGAAATTAACAGTCACACGATTGAGGAACTGCATGTGATTGGTCTGCAAGAATGCCCACGCTCCCGCACAAAAATTACGCTTCACAGGTCTGTGAATATCTCCCAGTGTAAACTATACAGTCCTGTGAAGTTAACCGAGGTGAGAAGAATTATGGCAGCCGAAGAGAACGCCGCTGAAGTGCTCGATGTCCCTGAGCTGACGGCCGGGGCGAAAAAGATTCTGGAAGTCGCCTCGGGCCTGTTCTATCAGCACGGTATTTACAACGTCGGGGTGGACACGATCGCCGCCGAATCTGGCTTCACTAAGCGCACGCTCTATGACCGCTTCGGTTCAAAAGACAACCTCGTTGCCATTCACTTGAAGGCGCGCCATCACCGGTGGTGGGCACGCATGGAAGAGGGTCTTGCAGCACATCCGCCTTCGCCTGCGTTGGCGTTTTTCGACTCGTATATTCTCGACGCCGAAACCTCGGATCACGGCTGTGCCTTCATTAATGCGGCGGCCGAACTGGCAACTGATCACCCCGGGTATCAAATCGTCCAGGCACACAAGGGGCTCGTGTTGCGCTACCTCATCGGGCTTATTGAAGACACGCATCCCGATTACGATGAGGCTGAGACCGTGGCAGAGCAAGTGTTTCTTCTGATGGAGGGTGCCATCGTGCATTTGGGTGTGGATGGTGACGATCGGTTGCTGCACAGCGCTCGAGATATGGCGAAGCGCTTGATTACCAACGGCGCATCTGAGGTCGAGCTGGCCTAGCTGTGATAGGCAAGCGCGCTGCGGCTGTGATTGGCCACCTTAATCTGTCAAAGATGCTCGAAAAACGTGGATTTCGTGGTTATTGACCATGAAAGCGGCGTTTTAATCTGTCAACATTCTGGTTTTTACCACAAAGTGACAGATTAGCGACCCCCTCAATCTGTCAATAATGCGAGAATTCCTGAATATTGTCAGATTAGAGGGTGCCTTAATCTGACAATCTTTCAATTTTGCCAAGATTTGAGAGATTTAGAGACTGGTCTCTTTAGACCGATGACCACCGCAATCTACCGCTGGGAGATGGCCGATAAAGACGGCAATCGAGCGATGAGCCCTCCTCAGGGTGCTGCACAATTTTCTATTGTGGGGCACATGACAAAATCGCATGGTCCACTATTCAGGGCCCTCGTTGTTACTGCGGCTTTTGCGCTGGTAGGAGTGGGGTGTTCCTCACCCCAGCCCGAAGCGAAACCGGAAACGCCCGCACAGCCCACAGCCGATGCAATCCCTGAACCGACTCCGACGGAAACTGTCGAAGCGAAAACTACCGTCGAACTTAGCGATGGCTATTTGACCTTCGACATCCCAGAGCCCTGGGACACCCAAATTGAAGATATGACGCAGACCATCATTGAGGAAGGATCAGCACCGGAATTTAATGGTCACACGGCACATCAGGCCATCATAACCAATCCCGAAGAGACCGTGACGCTGGACGTGTTCGCAAATATTCCGTGGCCGGATGTGGTGGCTTTGGATCCAGATGAAACCGAACTCCTCCATGCCGAACCACTCGACATCGGATACGACAATGCTGAAGGTGATGACCTGTGGCTGCGAGCTGTGATTGCAGAGAATCCTGCACTGGGTGACGCCAGACCTTCATTTGGGCTATTCGATGGAAGATTTGAAGACGAACAATACATCTTGGTTGTCGCACCATACGCTGCCAAGGCCGACCTGGGAGATCCCAAGACAGTTGACGGCGGCATGACTGCCTTCATCACGCCATTTTCAGAGTCAACTGCCGGCTCATGGTGGGATGAAATCATTACCATCGCAGCTGGGACCATTAATCAGTCTGCCGCTGAAGAACTCACCGGATTAGAAGGGCTTGAGGCCATGCAGGCGCTGGTAGAAACCGAGGAATATTCACAGTTGCTCGATTGGGTCAGCAGTTTTCGAGTGCACGTTGGTGAATAGTGCGGTCGTCCATGCCATATAAAAAAACTCGCGGAACGTTCCGAAGAACTGTTCCGCGAGCTCGAATAGTTGAGTCGGCCTATAAGGTCACCAGGGTGGCAACTTCTTCTGAGGTTTCCAGACGATTCAGGGTGTGCTTTTCTTCCAGTGCCGTCATCGTGGCTTCGTCTAGAGATTTTTCTAGCAGTGGCGTCTTGATGTAAGCCGGGCCAACGGCGTTGATACGCAGTTTCTGTGAATCGTATTCGGCGGCGGCGTTTTTGGTCAGACCAACTACACCGTGCTTGGCGGCAGTGTATGCGGCGTTATTCGGAGCGGCAACGGACCCGTGAATTGATGAAATGTTCACGATCGCGGACTTCTTGGCACCTGCCTCCAGCATCGCTGGAGTCTGATAGCGCGTGCCATACAGCCCGTCGTGGTTTAGCCGCGCTTGCCCCACGGGCCGCGAACGTAGCGGATGCGTCCAAAGGCGACGATCATCGAGATGAGCGCGAGCCCGGCAAAGATGAGCAGGGTGACGTAGTACGGCATGACCGGCAGCAGCGCGGAAATGAACGTTGGGAAGAGGAACCCGACGTAGGTCAGGGCGTAGAAGAGTCCGGTCAGTCCTGCGAGGTCTCGTGGTGCGGCGATCATTTGGACCCTATAGAGCCCGGTGACCAGCACCGTGCCGTACCCAGTACCCAGCACGACGGCGGTGATGATGCCGGTGATCGGCCCGGCTTGGTAGGCGGCTAGGGCGGCGAGCGCGATGCCGATGGCGACGACCGCCAGGCCCAGTGGCAGGGCGCGGCCGTTGAGTTTACGGTCGATGCGCTGGGCAAACGGCTGAACGAAGGCCCCGACGCCGAGGGTCAGCACCGACATCATGGTCGCATACAGGGTGGTAAAGTCGCCGGTCGCATCGGCTAACACAAGTGGCATCAGGCCGTAAGCAATACCGCCGGCACCAAATACCCACGGCGCGGCGGTCGCGACTTTGATGAGAAAATCGGGGTGCTTAGCGCTCGGGGTGTGCAACTGGCGCAGCCAGGACTGCTGCGGTGGCTGTTGTGGTGCGGTGGCCCCAACCGTCTCGGGTGCCAGGGCGGTTGGGATGATGGTCAGTACCAGCATCGAGATCGTGACGATGAACGGCGTCATCGTGGGCGCGGGGACCCACTGGGCCAGCGCGCCGCTCACAGCGGCCCCGACGCCAAACCCGAGCGTCATCGTCAGGGACGGGCGACGAGCCCCGGCACCGGTAGTGGCCCGTGGATCCCAGTCGCGTGAGGAAAGTTCTTTGATCCATGAGGTGCCCACAGACATGCCGATGCCCACCGCGAGACCGGCGAAGAAGCGGCCGGTATACAACATGGACACCGAAGCGGCGCCCAGCAGGATGATGAGGTTGCCCAGTGCCGACGAGGCTAGTCCGACGAGCGTCAGGGGTTTGCGGCCGTAGACATCCGAGAGGGCTGCGGCGATGAGCAGGCCGGGGACGAGGCCGATCACGTAGGTGCCCAGCAGGAAGTTCGTTTGCCAGTCGAGTAGGCCGGCGTGTTCACCATAGAGCGGTAGCAGCGGGGTGAAATGGTTGCCACCCCAGGCCATGAAAAATAGCGAAGGGACAGCCAGCACCCAGGGCGTCATGGTTCTCATGGGGCATCCTTCCGGTCGAGCTCTCGTTTAGTGTAACCCCATCGTCGATGCGCCGATGTGCGGACGGTAATATATCAGCCCAGAAAGTTCACGAATATCACGTAGGTCACGGTGCCCAGCCCGATTGAGACCAGCGTGCGCCGGCCCAGTAGGAGGTGGGAGGCGATGGTGACGCCCACGGCGACGAGTAGTTTCCACAACGCGGTATCGGGTGTCGATGCGGTCGAGTGGAACAGTGCGATGGCGAGCAGGCCGAGGATTCCGGCGGGCATCCACAGGGCCATGACGTTGACGAATGTGGAGTCGCGCAGTTTGGCCAGGATGGCAAAGGGCAGCGCACGCAGGGTAAATGTGACCACGAACATGATGGCCAACACCGCAATGATGTAGCCGGTTGCCGGGACGGTGGCGGCGCTAGCCGTCAGCAGGACCATAGAGGCCACCCTTTCGACGCGAAGTGAAGTACCGGATGGTCAGTAGCGCCATGAAGATGATCATGCCCGCGAAGATGATTTGATCCGGGGTGATGAACATTGCTGCGAAAAAGGCGATGGTCGCAATGGCCAGCGAGGGGAGTTGTTCGCGCGTGCGCACCGCATCCAGGGTCAGCGTGATGAACAGCGCCAGCAGGGCAAAGTCGAGTCCGGCGATGGTGCCCGGGATGCTCCAGGCAATGACCACGCCGACGAGTCCTCCGACGACCCAGTAGCAGTGCATCGAAATCTGCATCGACAACAGACGCGCGGCGGTCCAGCCGGTGGGATGGGCCGCGGTGACGGCGTAGGCCTCGTCGATCAGGGCGTGCATCGAGTAGAACTTCGCGATCGGATTCTTGATCACGTGCAAGGGGAAGGAAAATGCGTAGAACACGTGGCGGAAGTTCACAAAAAAGGTGGTGACGGCGATGGTGACCAACCCGGTGGTGGCCGTCATCATGTCGATCATCAAGAATTCGAGCGACCCGGCATAGCCGACGATGGACAGCCCGGGCACCGCCCATGCGGGCAGGCCGGATTGAATGGCTAACAGTCCCAGCGCAATGCCCAGTGGGAACAGGCCCAATCCGGGGCCGATGCCAAGTTTCAGGCCGGTAATGATTTCACGTCGACGGTTTGGTGGGGCAGTACCCGTCGTAGACCCAGTGTTCATAGGTCTATGTTCTCACCCAATCCGCACTGTGTGGGGTCGTGTTGCGCAACGTGGAGGCCGGCGCAAAGTTAAGCTATTGTTTGACCTAGGCCAAAATTGGCATAGGTCAAAACGAGAGGATGTTATGAACGCTCACAACCCGCATGGAAAAACCGGACTCACCGCACCGTTTCGCGGTGGCGTGATCATGGATGTGGTCACCGCAGAACAGGCCAAAATCGCCGAGGACTCCGGAGCCACCGCGGTGATGGCCCTCGAGCGGGTCCCCGCAGATATTCGCGCTCAAGGCGGCATTGCCCGAAGCTCGGCCCCCGAACTCATCGAATCAATCATTGAGGCCGTCGAGGTGCCGGTGATGGCCAAGGTGCGTATTGGACATTTCGTCGAGGCGCAGATTCTTGAAACGCTTGGCGTCGACTTCATTGATGAGTCCGAAGTGCTCTCGCCCGCCGATTACGTCCATCACGTCAATAAATGGGACTTCAATACGCCGTTTGTGTGTGGTGCGACCAACCTGGGTGAAGCGCTGCGCCGGATCACCGAAGGTGCCGCGATGATACGTTCCAAGGGCGAGGCCGGCACCGGCGACGTCTCCGAAGCTATGAAGCATATTCGTACCCTCAAGGCGGAGATGGCCGCACTGTCCGCCAAGGACGACAACGAATTATTCGTTGCCGCCAAAGAACTGCAGGCCCCGTATGAGTTGGTGAAACAGATTGCCAAAGACGGTAAGCTGCCAGTTGACCTATTTACCGCCGGTGGCATTGCGACACCCGCCGATGCGGCGATGATGATGCAAATGGGCGCCAACGGGGTGTTCGTGGGCTCAGGAATTTTCCACTCTGATCATCCGACCGCACGCGCTCGCGCCATTGTGTCAGCCGTACAGCACTACAACGACCCCGAGGCTGTCGCGGCAGCATCTCGTGGCATCGGGGACGCGATGGTTGGGCTGAACGTCGCCGATATCGCCGCGCCCCACCGCCTCGCCGAACGTGGCTGGTAGGGGCTAAAGTCAAGAACCTGTAGCAGGAGGAGCAGTTTGGTGGACCGCACGCGCGGCATCTCGGTGACCGGTGTCATCATGGTGATCGTGGCGACCTTTTCGCTGCCACTGGGTGCGGCCGTAGCCACCGAACTGTTCTCCATCGGCGGGGCATGGGGCGTCGCAGCAGTTCGTCTCGCGCTGGCCTCGCTGATGCTCTTAGTGCTCGTGCGGCCCGCATTTTGGCGGTTCAGCGGTGCCGCCTGGCGCGACATTATCCTGTTCGGCATCAGTATCGCCGGGCTCAACGGGTTCTTTTATGCCGCCATCGACCGTATCCCGCTCGGGGTCACCGTGGCCATCGAATTCGTTGGACCGCTCGCGCTCGCGGTCATCCTGTCGACCAACCGCCGCGACCTCATCTGGATTGGTGCCGCGGGCATCGGGCTGGTTGTGCTCGGTGTCGAGTCCACGACGGGCGCTGCATCATTTGACATTATCGGTGTGCTCTTTGCAGCACTGGCGGGGGCCTCGTGGGCGTTTTATATTTTGTTCAGCTCTCGGGTCGGTCAACACCTCCCTGGACTCCAGGGACTACCGGTGGCTACATTGGTTGCCGCACTCGTGCTGCTGCCCATCGACTTTACGGGTCTCGTCGAACTGAGCCTCACCCCGGAAATCTACTGGATCGCGCTGGTGATGGCCTTGTTGTCCTCGGTCATTCCCACGTCGCTGGAGTTGGCGGCCCTTCGACGACTTCCACGCCATACCTTTTCCATCCTGCTCAGTCTGGAGCCGGTGTTTGCCGCACTCATCGGTTGGGTGGCCCTCGACCAGACTTTTGGTGCACTGCGCGCGCTGGCCATTGTGCTCATCATCGGTGCGACGGTCGGCATGACGGCGACCGCCGCCAGGCTCAGTACCGAAGTGGTCGAGCAGCACGAGGCGCGAAACCACGAGTAGATCACGAAATGGTCACATTCTGGTCAAGACTTAGCTGCGAAAAAAATGACGGTGCAGCGCGGGTAACCGGTCCGAACGGCATGCTGGTGCGTTATTAGGGAAAACAAGCTCGGATGGGTAAGTTCTCGCGTGTTCACTCGGCCTTTTACTCGTCTTGCATCCAGTCTATGCTGGCCCATATGCAGAAAACTCGCCCTAGTTTTGGAGTGCAAAAAACAGTGCTCATCGCGGCCACCGCCGGATGTCTCGCACTCAGTTTTGCGTCTCCACAACAGGCAGCGGCAACGGAAACGTCAAACGATCAGACTGTATGCCCTGCCCCGAGCGATGACGTCGAAACCGCTGACACCTCAACGGTCGAGACCGCATCGGAAGGCGAAACTGCGCCAGTTTTAGAAGAAGCTGAAGAAAACGCCTTGCGCGTGGCCACCTACGATGCAAATCTGACTCGTCCAAGTGCCGGAGAACTCTTCGAAGAGCTCTCGGCACCCGGGACCGAAGATGCCACCGAAGTCGCCAACGTGATCCAGACCGTGCGACCAGATGTGTTGGTACTGACCGGCATCGATATTCACGGCGGAGACGAACTTGTCGACGCGTTCAATACGAACTACCTGGCCGTTGGTCAAGGCGACAACGGCGGCATCAGTTACCCGTACAGCTACACAGCGCAATCAAATGCAGGCGTGGAATCCGGTGCAGATCTTGACCGTGACGGCACCATCGGCGGCCCCGGCGATGCACTCGGCTACGGAGATTTCCCCGGACAGTCCTCGATGATCATCTACTCCCGGTATCCCATCGACACCGAGGGCGTTCGTGATTTCACCTCACTGCCGTGGTCGAAGATGCCAGGCAATAACATTCCAGAAGACGTCACCGATCTAGAGCGCGACATTCTCCCGCTCGCCTCCGTGTCTCACTGGGACGTCCCCGTCGATGTCGAGGGCCAAACCGTCCACGTGCTCGCCTCATCCGCGGCTGATGCCTCCAACAGAGAAAAGGGCTCGGCACGGAACCAAGACCAGATCCGATTCTGGCAAGACTATCTCGACGAAGACACCGACTACATCACCGACCACCGCGGCGACCGCGGACCACTGGCAGACGGCGAACAATTCGTCATCGCGGGCTCCCTGAAAGCCGACCCCCAGGGTGACGGCCCAGCAAACCCCGATGCAATCAACAGTCTGTTGGAATCCGACGAGATTACCGACCCCCAACCAACACGCACTTTGGCTTCCAGCGCACTCGGAGGCGGGGCGCTCCCTGACGGACCAGGCGACCGGTACCACACGGCCCCCAGCCCCACTGGTGACAGCGACTCCTACCGGGCCGACTACGTTTTGGTCAGCTCAGATATGACTGTCACCGACTCTGGCGTCCTCGACACCGGCGGCGACGTCGCCAACGGCTTCTTCGGTATGCAACCCACCAACGGTGCCAACCACCTCGTGTGGGCCGATACCGTCATCAGTGACTAAACACGCTCGTGGAAATCGTCGTCACCATCATCGCAGCAGTACTCATGCTGCTCGCCATCATCGGCATCATCTTTCCCATCGTCCCCGGCTCACCCGTAGCCGTGGCCACCATGATCGGTTGGGCCTGGATACTCGGCTCATCAGCATCCTGGTCCACCGGCATCATCGCCGCAGCACTCTGTCTCGTCGGCATGAGCGCCTCACTCGTACTCACCGGGCGAACCATGCGGCGCGAACGCATCCCCACAGCGCCCATCCTGATCGCCACCGCAGCCGCCATCGTCGGCATCTTCGTCATCCCATTCCTCGGGCTGTTCATCGGCTTCGCGCTCGGCCTCTTCGGCGCAGAATACTACCGCCGACGCGACGCCACCGCCGCGATGAAATCCTCCATCCAAGCCATGAAATCCATGGGACTGGGCATGCTCATCGAAATCGGCTGCGTCATCATCTCCCTGGGCGTCTTCGGGCTCGGGACCCTCATCCACTTCGTCAGCTAAGTCTGCGATGGCCTATAACGTTATTCTTCTACTACTAGCCCGTTAAACAGCAGAGACGTCGTTGGCCGGTGGAATCCCAGCGGCCAACGACGTCATGGAATGAGGTTTTAGCTGCGTGCTATTTTTGTTTCGTTAGAAGGCGTTTGTTAACGAACTCGTCCATTCCCACCGGGCCGAGTTCACGACCGTACCCGGAGCGTTTTACCCCTCCAAAGGGCGCTTCAGCGGATTCTTCGGGCGAGCGGTTAATCCCAACCATCCCGGCGTCGAGATTTTCGGCTAGTTTCTCTGCTCGACCCGGTTCGGCTGCGAATACTGCTGAACCCAGACCATATTGAGTGTCATTCGCAAGCTGGAGGGCGTGCTCGTCAGAGCTGACTTTATATATTGATACGACGGGCCCGAAGAACTCTTCGTAGTATATATCTGAACCTTGGGGGATCCCTGTAACGACTGTGGGCTGGACGTAGTATCCGGGTCTGTTCGCGCGGGCTCCGCCCGTGTGAATAGTCGCACCAGCCCTCTCTGCGCGCTCGATTTGATCTATAATCAGGTCTGCAGCGCCTGCGGAGGACATCGGAGCATAAGTATTAGGGTCACCTGCTGATGGATCGCCAGGTTCCAAGTTCGATACCTGCTTGACCATTTCTGCCACGAAATCCTCATAGATGTCGTCCATCACGATCATGCGTTTGTTCGAGTTACAGGCTTGTCCAGTGTTTTCCATTCGCACTGCCAAGGCTTGTTCTACTGCTTGTGTAATGTCGGTCGTAGACAGAATTACGTAAGGATCCGACCCACCCAGTTCTAGGACAGCTTTTTTGAGATGACGGCCAGCCTGCTCCGCGATAGCAGAACCGGCACGTTCGGAACCAGTCAGTGAAATCCCTTGCACGGTCGGGTGCGCGATGATTTCGGAAACCTGCTCGTGCGTGGCAAAGATATTCTGGTAAACGCCTGACGGTATGCCTGCTTGATCCATGATCTTTTGTATGGCGAGGGCGGTCTCTGGGCAGGACTCAGCGTGCTTGAGGAGGATGGTATTTCCTAACACAAGATTTGGAGCCGCAAACCGTGCGACCTGATAGTAAGGGAAATTCCAAGGCATAATACCTAAGAGTGGCCCAACGGGGCGGCGTTGGATAATCGAAAAGCTACTTTCATCTTCAGAAGCTTGCTCGTCGGCGGCAAGACGCGGACCGTGAGTTGCATAATATCGGAAGATTTCTGCACAAAAGTTCGTTTCTTCTTGCGCTTCAGCTAATGGTTTCCCCATTTCCCTCGTCATGATTTGTGCAAGTTCGTCGACATGTTCTTCGAAAAGCTGCGCGATCCTATCGACCTTTGCTGCGCGGGCTGTGATATCGAGGTCTCTCCAAGAAGCGAATGCCTCTTGAGAAGCATTGATAATGGCACCTATCTGAGCTGTTTCAATAAATGGCTGTTCGCAGTTTATTTCGCCAGTGGCAGGGTTGATTCCGCGGTATACGGGTGACGTCGTCAAGAGATTCTCCATTCTATTTGGGGTGTCCGAATGAACCTTCACATCAACCAAGGTAGGTTTCGAAATATTGTTGTCAGCATTGCTGTGATTGAAAACGTGGCCTTGGAAAACGTGGATCTAGGCCTCTGCTTCGGAACCTAGAAGGTTCGAAGCAGAGGCTAAAAACGAGTTAGCCGACCCCTTCCATCATTTCGGTATGTGTGTTTCCGATCCGTTCGGTTACTTTCGGGTCTTTTTTGATTGCATATCTGTATCTGGCGAAGCCCGCTAACATAGTGATGACAAACAAATAGGGCAGAATGTTCACCGGAAAGTCGGGCACGGGCCAGATATTCGCGAAAAATACGTACGCCATCGCAAGGACCGCTGCCATGGCAAGTACAGGCAAGAGCGGATTTTTTATGTTGTGTTTCTTGATATACGCTACCCCGGCAATAGCCACGAGTGCGTATGAGAGCATATAGCCGTACGTAGCGTAGGTATCGACCCAGACGAGTGTATCCATGAGGTTGTTTCCGGTAACGATCATAATGATATCGAGGGTGATCATGAGACCACCGGCGAGCCATAGACCTCTATGGGGCGTTAAATGCTGGTCGTGCGTTCGACCGAATGCTTCAGGTAGAACTCCTTCTTTGCCCATCACATAGATAATGCGACCAACAACATTGAGTGGGGCTACGACGACTGCGAAGAAAGAGGCAGCTACCCCGAATAGTAGAACGGGGCCAAACCAGAAAGGCATGCCGATCTTCTCATGCATCGCTTCGAGTGGACTGGCGACGCTTCCTAATTCATCACCGAGCACAGCAATCTGTGTGTAAGCGGCAAAAACATAAAGAATACCCACTCCGAGCGCGCTCCACATGATGGCGCGAGGGATCGCCTTCTTCGGATTACGAGCTTCGCGGCCAAGAGCATCTGCAGACGAAAAGCCTACGAACCCGAGTATTGCGAGAACCATACCGGCAGCGACCCCTTGGAAAGGTGTCTCTTCCAGCGTGAACTGAGAAGGATCCCACCCAGCCGCACCTGCCCAGAACAGTGCCGAGATCAAAAGTACGAGGATAATCGCGATAGATACGAGCTCAAGCACAAAAGACACCCGAGCTGATGCGCGGATACCCTGAATGGTGAAAAAAGTGGCGAGCCCACCGATGGTTATAGTTAGGATCACGGCCCACGTAATTCCCTCAATTGAGCTCAACCCGAGGAGTCGCAGAACGTCCATGGTAAAGGAAACCGCTCCGTTCAGAGAGCCAGTTGCGATCCCCCAGGAACCGATCATGAGTGCCATTCCAGCGATGAATGCGGCGGTTGGGCCGAGGCCTTTAGACACATAAGTATAGAGGGAACCCGCAGATGGGAACCTTTTTGCGAAGAATGAGACTATATAACCTACACAAAGGATTACTGCTGTGGCGAGTACGAAAGCATAGATCGTTCCGGTGCCCGCACCCAGAAATATTTCTGCGGCGGTGAATGCAATAACTGCGCTGGGGGCGATGCTTGCGATTGCTTGAGCGGCCAGTTCGGGCCCGCTCATGACCCCTTCGCGCAAACCAGAATCATTTTTAGTATTCGATGAAGTTTTTTCGGTTGTTGTCACGTGAACGTCTCCTAGTTTTAAAAGAACCGTGTTTATGGAATGAGTAATGTGCGAAGCGCGCCGCCCGATTGCAGGTCGTCGAGTGCCTGCTGTGCTTCTGAGAGTGGTCTGCGACTAGAGATCAAAGGTTCGAGCTTGATCTGCCCGTCCATATAGCGGTCGACAATGGCGGGGATGTCTATGGAAGGACGAACTGAACCGTAATTTGACCCGAGTATTCGTTGGTCAGATTCTGCCAAGACGAGAGGTTCAAACGAAGCTTTCGCACCGGTCGGTGGAAGTCCTACAATGACGGACGCTCCACCGAGGGCCAGCATTTGAACTGACTGTTCAGTGGTTTCTGTTCTGCCTATAGCATCGAACGCGTAATCAACGCCGTCGGGGATCAGCGCGAAAAGCTGCTCAACACTGTCTCCTTCAGAGGCATTGATCCGATCGGTGGCGCCAAATTGTCCTGCGACATCGGTTTTTTCTGGAAGCAAATCAATTGCGACAATCCGCTCCGCGCCAGCAAGCTTCGCGCCTTGAATGATATTTAGCCCAACACCGCCGCAGCCAATGACAGCTACAGTCGAGCCGGGTTCGACGCCCGCGGTGTTCGTTACGGCTCCCACACCAGTAGCAACAGCACAACCAACGACAGCGAGTATATCGAGAGGCGCATCGTCCCGTACTTTAATTGCACCAGATGCAGGTACGATCGCTTCCTCTGCGAACGACGATACACCTAGATAGTGGTGCAACGTTTCGTCGCCGCGACTGAGCCGAGATGTGCCATCGAATAGCACACCTTTCGGAGCAACGAGTGTGGCAACTTTCTGGCAACGCGCCTCGTGTCCAGCCATACAGTATCGACATTCCCCACAAGGTGGGACCCAGCTGAGGACTACATGGTCCCCCACTGCTAACGACGTGACGCCGTCGCCGAGCTCCGTTACCACGCCGGCGCCCTCATGGCCCATGACGAGAGGAGCCGTGACGTCCCACTCTCCCCGCATCACGTGTAAATCTGAGTGACACACTCCTGCAGCGGCAATCTTGACGCGGACTTCGCCGGCCTTCGGCCCTTCGACCTCGACATTGCCAAATTGAGTAGGTGTATTTGGTTCTTGAAATACGACAGCTTTCAAAGTTTCCTCCTTCAAATGATGTCCAATGAGACTAAGCGGTAGTGTGCTTCGTGTCACTGCAAAAAATGTCGAAAAACGGGAAACGAAATAGACTATTTGTACAATCAGGGGCATGGCTATCACAATTGAATCGGTTCTTACGTATTTCCAAGGGCGCGCAATTACGAACGTGACGAACCTCAACCAACGAGTCGCCGAGATCGTTAGGATTGAGGATTTGAGAGTGCATGGATATTCGTCGCATGCCACATTAGTGAGCTGTTCCGAAGCTGATCTCATGGGTTTTGAAGAAAACTCAAGTCAATTTCTGTCACTACTCCGGGGTTGTGTCTTATTAGTTGAGCCGACTTCTTTTGATGCGGCGAGAACGCTTGATGAGGCGGGATTTACATACATTCTGGGCCCCGCAAAGATCGAGCATGACGTGACGGACATGTTGAGCATGGTGATAACCGCGAATTTTGCATATGAAGATCGACTCGTAACCTCTGCCATGCGCGGTTTGACTTTGGTCGCTCGTACCGGCGGGATCCAAGGGGTGCTGAGTGATCTTTCACGTTTTATTGATGGTTGGGCCGTTCTTCTCGACACACACGGACAAGTGATTGAGAGCGTCGGAGCAGCGCGTCTTCATATTGAGGATGCAATTTCAGTAGTGCTAAATAGGCCCGTCCGCATACGGTACCCCGACTTACAAGTTCATTTAGTCGGTACAGATTCGAGCGGAGAGCAGACCGCGCGTCTGGTGATTGCTGCGAGGTCGCAAAGCGCATACCGCACGCGATCGATTGCAGCACACGCAGCTGCTCTCCTTGCATTCATGATGGGAACGACAAAAGTTTCGGAGACAGAACGACTTGGGCGGAAGCTCATGTTAGATACTCTCCTCGATCAAAATAAGGAGGCTGAGAACTATCTTAAGCAATGGAAGATTAATGTAAAAAAATTGAGTGCATTTGTTGTGTCTTCGAAGACGCGGAACATTGATACTGAACGTCTGGTTTCCTTTTGGCTACGCCGTCTGGGTGCTAACCCGCTCTACTTCGGTCACGTCGGGGAAGCTTACGGCTTCGTCCAGGGGTCTGCGCTCTCAAAGTTAATAGCGCTTGCCGAAGATTTCCGGACTAATCGAGGGGAACGTGTAGTTCTTGGGGTCGGGGATGAATTGGAGGTCAGTATGCTGGGTCGTGCGTTGCACCAGGCTAGACAAGCTCATGATGTTGCGAAGAGGATGAAGAAGACAGCTGTCCACTTTTCAGATCTGCTTTCCATTAGGAAGGGGCTCGTGACATTGTCAGATGAACAGCGTGCGAATTTTGCCACTTTGCTTGATCCGCTCGTTTTGTCGGAGCCTAACTCACAAGAGATGATCAGGACTCTGAGGGTATATCTTGCCCATAATGGATCGTGGAAACCTGCTGCTAGCGAGCTTGAAATTCATAGACAAACTCTTATGAATCGGATCCAGCGGATCCAAACCACTCTAAATCTGAATGTTGACGATCCTGATGACCGGGCACTGCTTTGGTTCGGTTTGCGTGCAAAGGACATGCAATGATCTCTGCATTTAGTACGCTGATATGTATCTTAAAAAGCAGTGTCTCGCACCGAAAAATTTCTGTTGAGGTCTTGAGCGCCTGTGACGACACTCAGAGACAAAAATTGTCCGACGTATTTGTACGAAACGCGGCTACTGACGCAGGAAAAATTGCGACTGATACGGGGTAGCGCTCGGAATTGGCAGTGATGAATAGAATGCGGGAACCTTCGTTAGAGTAAAGGGCATGTACCCTGAAACCTTGGACACCGGCCACCGCGTCATTTGGTCCCACCCCGCACACGCGCGAAACACCGCCCTCGTACTGATCCTGCACGACGCAGACTCCACTGTTGACACCGCAGCCGAACACACCTTCGGCCACCTGCCCGAAAACACCACCGGGCTGGCCATCCAGGCCGGACACGAAGCCACCTTCGGTCACAGCTGGTTCAATAGTCGCCACTACGCCAATCCCAACTTTCCCGAAATCATCGCCGCAGCACACCGCGTCTTCGACGCCATCGACGATGACGAATATGGCACCACCGGCTACACCAGCATCCAAGTGCTCGGCATCGGCCAGGGAGCCGCACTGGCCACCACGATGCTGCGTGTGCGCCCCGAAGCCATCACCGGGGTAGTCGGCATCAACGGGTACATCATCGATAACCCCATGCTCGCCGCCCTGGACAGTCCCGAAGCAACCATGACCAACACACCGGTGTTATGGGTGGTCACCGGACAACCCGAGCCGTCGGCGGACTTCGCGCGCGACTGGTTGACAGGCCACACCCGGGTCACCGAGGCTGAAACCCCATCGGCCATCACGCCGTTTCTACTGCAGAATGGGAGCTGACCATGCCCAAGAACAACGACACATCCCACAAACCGTCCAAAGGTGCCCGCGGCGATAAGGCCGCCAAACGCGCTCAAAAAGTGCTCGGTAAAGCCGTGGATTCACAGGGCCGGCCCACCCCGGCATTCCAGCGCGGTGTGCTGGCAGCCATGCGGTGGCAGCGTCCACTGGTCATTTCGAATCTGCGGCGTCTGACCAAAAAATATCCGCATGATTCGCCCGATGAACTCGCCCAGCGGATCGGACGGTATTATGTTCGGTCACTGACCACCGCGGGTGCGGCCGCCGGTGGTGTGGGTGCGGTCCCCGGCATCGGCACCGCCGCCAGTTTGGGCGCGTCAGCTGGTGCGGCCGTAGGGTTTTTGGAACTCACCGCGCTCTACGCTCAGTCCATCGCCGAGCTGGCCGGGCTGCACACCAACAACGATAAGGAATCCCAGGCGCTGGTGATGACCATCATGCTGGGTGAGGACGGCCGCGAACTGCTCAAGCAGGCCTCTTCTGGTCAGCCGGGCACCCGCTATGGCACCCTGGGGCCTGCCGCCTGGATCGCCTCGGGCATTACCGGGCTGACCGAACGCGCTTTTAGCGCCTTGTCGCGTCGTTTCATGACCACGTTGGTGAAGGGCGAGGCCGTGCGCTGGATGGGTCGGATGGTCCCATTTGGTATCGGGGCAGGGATTGGTGGTCTCGCGAACCGCAATCTGGCCCGCCAAGTGGTCATCCAAACCCACGAGACGTTCGGCAATCTGCCGCAATGGCATCACCTGCCCGAGCTGTTTGCTGAGCTCAATGCGCCGCGGAAAGCCAAACAGCAACGTCAGCTCAAAGCCGCCGAGGAGAAGGCCGCGATCGAATCGTCCAGCGTTACAGAATGACGTCGTCGGCGTCGATGTCGTCACGCAGCCCGCGCCACACCGGATGACGGAGGCGGCCGGCTTCAGTGAGCCCGCCGAACTCGACTTCGCCCACGAGGTTCGGGGTCACCCAGTTGGCATCGCGTGCCTCGGCGGACGGAACCTCGACCGGCGGAGTCTTGCGGGCGCGTTGATCGAGCTGGTGTCGTAAGGATTGCAGCTGGTGGTCATCAAACCCGGTGCCCACCCGGCCCATGTAGACCAGTCCGTCGTCGCCGTGAGCCGCCAGCAGCAGCGACGCGAAGGTCTCGGCGCGTTCGCCATTGCCGGTGCGCCAGCCGACGATGAGCACATCGCGGGTCGAGGAGTGCTTGAGTTTCAACCAGGTTTTGGTGCGGCGCCCGGCCAAATACACGCTGTCGCGTCGCTTGGCCATGATCCCCTCGAGTTTGAGATCTCGACTCGAATCCATCGCCTCATCGAGGGTGCCCTCGAACGCGATCGGCACATACATGTGCTCGCCCTCGGTCACGATATCGATCAGCTGCTCGCGGCGTTGCTCATACTCGGTGCGCAACAACGACTCGTCATCGTGGTGCAGTACGTCGAACACCATCAGATACACCGGAGTTTTGGCACGCTCACGTTCGACGTCACGGGGCTTGGTGAGTTTCATCCGGCGCTGCAGCCGGCCAAAATCAGGACGATTCCCGTCGCCCAGCGCCACAATTTCGCCATCGAGCACACAATCGGTCTCGACGCAGTGTGCCAGCTCGGCGAGTTCAGGATAGGTGTCGGTCATGTCGTTGCCGTTGCGGCTGGTCAGGGTCACCGCGCCGGGGGAGTCGTCGGTTGCCGCACGGACGGTAGCGATCGCACGGACCCCGTCCCACTTCATCTCAAACGCCCAGTCATCTTCAGCGCGATGGACGGTCTCGATGTTGCCCAGAGTGGCCAGCATGGGCTCGAGCTCCACCGGTTCGGCTTTCGCCGGTGTGTTCTCGTCGGACGTACCGCTCGGCTCAGAAGCGTCGGTCTTCTCGGTCTTGGAAGTCTCGGATGACGAGTCAGCCGGCGAGTCCTTCATCAGGTGGATCATCCAGTTTTTGTCGGGATCATCATTCGGTCCGTGGTCTCCGGTATTGAACAGTGAAAACTTCCGCACGCCACCCAGCCCACCGTCGGGCTGACCGTGCAACGTCGCCACAACCTTCTTGCCGTCCTCCCATTCCTCGAGTTCATAGGTACCCGAATCCCAGATGGTCACCTCGCCGCCCCCGTATTCATCCTTGGGGATGGTGCCTTCAAAGGTCGCATACTCCATCGGATGATCCTCGGTTCGGATCGCCAGATGGTTGCGCTTGGGATCCGTCGGCGGACCCTTCGGCACCGCCCACGACGCCAGCACGCCCCGGTATTCGAGCCGAAAATCCCAATGCAACGCGGTCGCGTGATGTTCTTGAATCACAAACGTCAATTCGTCGCCGCTGGTGCCGTGACGTTCGGGGATCGGCTCGGAGGTTTTGTCTGGATCTCGCTTGGACCGATAGACCTCGAGTCGGTCGTGGGGCATCTCGGCGGATGAGGTCTCAGAGGCGCCCGCGCTGTGTGCCAGCGGTTCGAGCAGATCGCCGAGGTCCTCGACGCGCTCCAACACCTCTTCGAAGCGTAAGTGTTCAACACGTGCCGGGTCGTCGAGCTCATCCCAGGTGCGCGGTGTGGCCACGGTCGGGGTGAAGCGCCCGCGCAGCGAATATGGTGCGACCGTCGTCTTGGACGCCGAATTCTGCGACCAGTCGATAAACACCTTGTTCTTGCGCAATGACTTCTTCATGTTCGACACGATCAACTCTGGATGATCGGTTGCCAGACTGCGCGCGAGCTCGCGGGCGACGTCGGAGGCCTGCTGGGAGGTTGCCGTGCCATCTAGGGGTGCATACAGGTGGATGCCCTTGGATCCACTCGTCAGCGGGTAGACGTCGAGGCCCATGCCGTTGAGTAACTCGCGCACCATGTGGGCCACCTCCACACAGTCGGCGAGTTCGCGGCCCTCACCGGGGTCGAGGTCGAACACCATCCGATCCGGGTAGCGATCATCGGACGTAATCGTGCCGGGATCCTTAGAACCGGGTCGCACCCGCCACTGCGGAATATGCAATTCCAGTGACGCCAACTGGGCGAGATAGGTCAGGGTCGCGGCATCCTGGATCAGCGGGTAGCGCTTGCGCCCCGTCGAATGCTTGATCGACCGCGTGGCGATCCAGGAGGGCGCATGGTCGGGGAGATCTTTTTCGAAGAACACCTGGCCTGGCTCATCGGGCGTGCCAACCCCATCGACCCAGCGCTTGCGTGTCGCCAGGCGATCGGTCGCATGGGGGATGAAATAGGGTGCGATGCGGGCATAGTAGTCGAGCACTTCGCCCTTGGTCGTGCCGGTTTCGGGGTAGTAGACCTTGTCGAGATTCGTTAGCGTCAACCGGTGGCCGTCGACGGAGACTTTCTGTTCCTTGGAAGACATGGACACCTCCTGTGCCGTGCATGCTACCTGAGCCCGCGGGCCCACACGAGAGCTCTAGGACGTCAGGACCCTAGCCAAAGAGTAGGTACGGCAGCTTTAATGGCGCCATGAGAGCAATCTGGAAAGGGTCCATTGCCTTCGGGCTGGTAAACGTTCCCGTGAAGCTGTACTCGGCCACCGAAAACCACGATGTCGATATGCACCAGGTGCACGACAAAGACGGTGGCCGCATCCGCTATGAACGCCACTGCGAGGTGTGCGATGAGAGTGTTGAATATTCCGACATCGATAAAGCCTACGACGACGGCGAGCACCGGGTGATCCTGACCAAGGATGACTTCGAGGCCCTGCCCGCCGAAGATAACGACGATATTGATGTGTTGCAGTTCGTGCCCAACGACCAGATCGACCCGATCATGTTGGAGCGTGCATATTTTCTGGAACCCACGTCGAAAACCCCGAAAGCGTATTTGTTGTTGCGCAAAACCCTCGACAGCACGGATAAAACTGCGATCGTCAAGATCACCCTGCGCACCCGCACCAGGTTGGCGATCCTGCGCACCCGCGGCAAACTGTTGATGATTCAGACATTGCGTTGGGCCGATGAGATCCGTGAGGTGGATTTCAAGGGTGTGAATTCACGGGCGAAAATTTCAGACAAGGAACTCGAGATGTCCACCCAGCTCGTCGAATCCTATTCGGATGATTTCATGCCCGAAGAGTTCAGCGATGATTACCAAGAAGAACTCAAGAAACTCATCGATACGAAAATCGAACAAGGCGAAAGCATGGATCTGGAAGAGGCCTTCCCCGAGGACGAGGAAGAGGAGGACTCTGGCGGCGATGTCGTCGACTTAATGGAAGCACTCCGCCAGTCCGTCGATAACTCCCGGTCGTCGAAGAAATCTGGTGCCAAAAAGTCTGGTTCGAAAGTTTCAGATTCCAAGAAGTCTTCGAAGAAAAAGGCTAGCTGAGCGCAGCTGAGGTAATCGGCCTCGGGACACTCCGGTTGAGTGGATTGCTGACGCTGAACCGACGGTATGCCCTGAGGCTCATCTGGTAAATATATCTGTCAATGGCTCCCGTCTGCGTACACCGCGCACGGGAGCTGTTTGCGTGTATTTTCGTTTTGCGGATTCAACCTCTCAATCATTCTCGTCAGTCCAAGTCCCGTAGTGGCTTGTGGATAGTGGTTGAGTGTGTTGGTAGGTTATCCACAAAAGTAGCGACACACCATACACGCATCGATTGTATGTGATATATACCGACACCAAATCCATTACAGCAAGGAAAAATATATGTAGAACTATTGTCATGTGCCTCAATGCACGGTAGAATAGGGGCAATATCCCGACCAGTCCCTCCCGGTTTTTGGAAAGCCTTTGGTCTGTGTCTCCTGTGTTGAAAGGAGTGGTGTCTCGTGAGTCTTGAGCAGACTGTGCAGCGTTCCTCGGCACTGGTAGCAGACTTGGAAGGCTTGTGTCAGGATCTTGTCGAGATGGATCCTGCCGGGTCTGAGGCTGAGGCCATTGAGTTGTTGGCTGTGCTAGAACGCAGCAAATCGGCGCTGTCGGCAGTTCAGGCCAAACACACTGCGGTGTTGGAACAATACCGGTTGAATAAGCAAGCTGCCGCAGGTGTGCCCAAGGACCGGTGGGGTACAGGTCTGGCTTCAGGGGTTGGGTTGGCCCGGGGTGATTCCCCGGCCCGTGGCAAACGCCACCTAGACACCGCCCACGCATTGGTCGGGTGTTTACCCCACACCCTGCAGGCTCTAGAGGCCGGGGTGATTCATGAGGAGCACGCCCAGGTGGTCGCCACAGAAACCAAATGGCTCTCCACCAAGCACCGCCGGATGGTTGATGAGCGGATAGCCCACCGGCTAGACGGGGTGGGGCCCCGAACCTTAGGCAACATGGTGCGCGGTGAGGCCCAGAAACTCGACCAGGTCACCGCCCGGGATCGACAGGAGCGGTCTCGGTCGCAGCGTCGGGTATCAGTACGTCCCGCACCCGGTGGGATGGCTTATATTTCGGCGTTGGTGCCGATGCCCCAAGCCGTCGTCGTGCTGGCCTGTTTACACAAGGCAGCGACTAGTCGGGTTGCTGATGGTGACACTGTGGATCCTGCCAACCCGTCGGGTCCACGTCGGACTCGTGATCAGCTCATGGCCGACTTGCTCATCGAGCGTGCTACCGGCCAGACCACGGCACCGGCGGTGGCCGCTGAGGTGCAGTTGGTGATGACTGATGCCGCGTTGTTTGGTGAGGGGCAGGCCCCGGCATGGTTGACCGGCCACGGCCCGATTCCAGCGGAAACCGCAAGGGATTGGGTTGCTGACCCCAATGCAGAGATCTTCCTGCGCCGAGTATTCACCAGACCCGAAAACCACCAACTGGTGGGGATGGAGTCTCGTCGCCGCGCGTTCCCCGAAGGATTGAAGCGTATGGTCACCCTGCGAGACGGTGTGTGTCGCACACCCTATTGTGATGCGCCGATTCAGCAGATTGACCACATCACCCCCGTCAACAACGGTGGGCCCACCAGTTGGGATAATGCCAGCGGGCTCTGCGCGGCCTGTAACCAGACCAAAGAAGCCACCGGATGGCGCCACGAAGGCAACCCTGAGCAGCTGACCGTGATCACCCCAACCGGTCACCAATACACCACGACCACCCCACCCATCGGCGCGCAAGAACCCCCGGATACCGGTGACCCACCCGAAGAACACGGACCACCCGATGACCCCGACGACGGCCCGCCAGATATCGACCCCAACCCACGGTTCGACACCAACAACTACCGACACCACCACACCGAAATCACCATGCGCATCGCCGCCTAACCAGCTGCCATGCAGGCTGGGTGATTCGGTCTGGTCAATCAAGTCCAGGCGTTGGTCCCATGGTTCCAAGCGCCCGAAGAATCTACTACCCGGAACGTCTCCTGAGCGATCGCCATTTCCTCATCGGTCGGCACAACAGCCACGGCAATCGCGGAGTCTCTAGTTGAAATTATTCGGGGCTCATTCGAACGAACCGTATTGAGCTCGGCATCGTATTGCACGCCCAGTACTTCGAGGCGGTCCAGCACCCTAGCGCGAAACGGAGCAGAATTCTCGCCAATGCCAGCGGTAAACGCGATCGCCTGGGCACCACCAACCGCCACGTGATAAGAGCCAATGTATTTGGCCAAACGATAGGTGGCGGCATCCAACGCTAGCTTAGAAGACCGATCCCCAGCATCAGCAGCCTCGAGCACCTGACGCATATCAGCATGCCCCGTCATCCCAAGCAGCCCAGACTCGTGATTCAGCACCCAATCAACCTCTTCGGCGCTGTACCCATGCGTCGTAATCAACTGTGTGACAATCGACGGATCAATATCACCCGAACGCGTGCCCATCACCAGGCCAGCCAACGGTGTATAACCCATCGACGTATCCACCGACCGGCCACCCCGAATCGCCGTCGCCGAGGCACCATTGCCCAAATGCAAGACCATGCCGTTGAAGTCCTCGCGCGCCACACCGAGCAACGCGGCCGTCTTGCCCGTCACCAGATCATGGCTGGTCCCGTGAAAACCGTAGCGACGAATACCGTGATCGACATACCACCGATCCGGAATCGCATACTGCCACGCCTCGGGCGGCATCGTCTGGTGGAACGACGTATCAAAAATGACGACCTGCGGCATATCGGGCCACTTGTCCCGGATCGCACGCAGTCCCTCGGTGGCCGGTGGATTATGCAGTGGCGCCAACGGAGCCAACAGATCCACGGCGCGAATCACTTCAGGATCCACCAGGGCCGGGGCCTTGAACCGTTCGCCGCCATGCACCACGCGATGCCCGGCAGCATCGATCGTGCGACCATCCAGAATTTCGTCGAGTTCTTTGGCTACCTCGTCCAAGGCTTGCGTGTGATTTGGCACCCCAGAACCGCGCACACCGATGCGTTCGATGAGCCCGGAGGCCTGAATCGGATCGGCGGTGTCCGTGCCGTCGACGTTGAGCTCGCGCAGCTGATACTTCAACGACGACGAACCAGAGTTGATCACCAAAATGAGCATCGAGTACCTCTTCCGTCACCCAGCGTGGGTGTTAGTTGGACTGCGCCTGGATGGCGGTAATGGCCACCGTGTTGACGATGTCATCGACCGTCGTGCCACGCGAGAGGTCATTGACCGGTTTGTTCAGGCCCTGCAGCACCGGCCCAACCGCCACGGCACCTGCGGACTGCTGGACGGCTTTGTAGGTGTTGTTGCCCGTGTTGAGGTCAGGGAAGATGAACACGCTGGCGTTCCCCGCGACCTGTGATTGAGGCATCTTCGACGCGGCAACCGAGGCCGAGACGGCGGCATCGTACTGCAGCGGCCCGTCGACTTTGAGCTGCGGTGCCGCGGCTTGGACCAGTCCGGTGGCTTCGCGCACCTTGTCGACTTCAGCACCCGCACCGGAATCACCGGTCGAATAGGACAACATCGCAACCCGCGGTTCCACACCAAACTGGTTGGCAGTTTCAGCCGACGCCACCGCGATGTCGGCTAGCTGCTCGGCATCGGGATTGGTGTTGACGGCACAGTCGCCATAGACCAGCGCACGGTCGGGCAACAGCATGAAAAATACCGACGACACAATCTTGGTGCCCGGTTTGGTTTTCACGAACTCCAAGGCCGGCCGAATCGTGTGCGCGGTAGTGTGCGCAGCACCCGAAACCATGCCGTCGACATCGCCCTGCTGGACCATCATCGTGCCGAAGTAGGCGCCATCGAGCATCGCCTCGCGGGCAAAATCAATCTCAACACCGCGATGCGCGCGGGCCTCGGCGTAGGCCTGGGCATAGCGCTCCCGGTCGGGAGACTCCAACGGATTGATCAAGTCGATCCCCGCCAAATCCAGGCCGTGTTTGGCTGCGGTCTCGGAAATTGTGTCGACGTCACCGAGGATGGTCAGGTCACAGACCCCACGACGACGCAGAATCTCAGCGGCACGAAGGATGCGGGAGTCTTCGCCTTCGGGCAGCACAATGCGTTTGCGATCGGCCGAGGCACGGGCAGTGAGCTGATGCAAAAAGCGCACCGGCGTCATCGCCGACGGGCGGGCCAATTCGATGCGGCCCAGCAGTTCGTCTTCATCAACGTGCTGGTTCCAGACGCCCAGGACGGCGGCGGTCTTGCGCGGTTGCGCCGCCGACAGACTCGAGGGCACCCCGGCGACCCGGCCGGCCATCGTAAACGTATCGGCAAAAGAAACGAACACCGGGAACGGGGCATCGGCGTAGAGGCGCTGGATCATCGCATTCGGTTCGATGCCATTGGTCAAAATCATGCCGGCGGGCACCGGGAAATCGGCGGTTCGTGCCGCGGCCAGCGTGGCCAAAATAGCATCGGAGCGGTCGCCCGAGACGATCACCAGGGCGCCGTCGTTGAGCGCCTGCAGGAAGTTGCCGCCTTCCATCGAGACGGCTTTGACCTCGGAGACATCGCGGTCCAACTGCTCGGAACCGGCCACCAAATCCAAGTTCAACGTGGTCGCGACCTCACCGACGGTCGGGTAGCGCAGCTCTTCGAGTTCGGGGATGATGTAGACCTTGCGCTGATGGGTGCCCGGTTTGATGGTGACCGCCATCTCATCGATGAGCGCTGGATCGGCGCGGTTGACCACGATGCTCAGCAACTCGGAACCGGCATCGCGCAGATTGGAGCGCGTGAGTTCGACGGCGTCCGAGGCTTCAGCGGCAGTCAGCCCCTGAGCCGAGACGACCGCCAACACGGGGGCATTGAAATGCAGTGCGAGATCGGTATCCATCTCAAGACCGAACCCGGAATCGCCATTCAACAGGTCGGTGCCTTCGATCAGCACGGCATCAACACTGGCAGCAACGTGTTCATAGGCCACCACGAGCTCGGCGTACAGGTCATCCTGGCGGCCCGACGTCACCATCGACCGGGCATACGCATCGGTCACACCACCAGCGGCCGCATCGACACTCATCCCGTAGTTTTCGCGCATCAACTGCACCATCGGGTCGGCCTCGACGTCATCGCCGGGCACAATCGGACGGAAGTACCCGACCTTGCCCGTGCGCCGGTTGAGCGCATCGACCAACCCCATCGACACCAGAGTTTTGCCGGCTCGGACCGTGGTTGTGGTGATGTAAATGCCTTGGGCCAACGTGGTTTCCCTCCATGCCAATCGATGAATGCGCCGCCCCTCACTATAGTCGTGCAGCTGCGAACATGTTTACGATGGGAAACTCGTCGATACGAGGACACAATTCTATGGCTCGCAGCTCATCAGGTTATCACGATTTCGTAACTTCAAGCAGTAAATAATGTGAAGTATTCGTACTTGATGTGAGAAAGCCTGCTCGATCAGTTATGTGAGAAAGCGGTGTTATTTACAGGATTTAACAACCGGGTGAAGGTATACTTGAGCAGAGACTACTAGGAGTTAATATGTCTACACCAGCATTAAGGGCACAGTGGGTGGAAGAAGCCGACCATAGTGTTTATCTAGAGGGATTAACGGCTAGCTCTGAATACAAAGCGAATGCAGATCAATATATCGCGGGGGAAATCTCAGCTGATGAGCTCGTAAAGATTACTCGTTCAAGATATGGTCTCGAATAACGTCGCTCACGACCCATATTTGATGAGCCCCGATTATCCTGTTCTCAGGAATTTGGTCGGGGCTAACACGTATGAAGAGCTCAGCAAAGCGGAAGCTGATCTCTTTCACGCCCGAGTCGTGCAACTGAACGATCACAGCCTCGTAGCGCCTACACGTGATGCGCAGGAACTTCGAGGACTGCACCGACATCTATTTCAAGATGTATACGATTGGGCCGGAGAATTTCGCGTCATAGATATGCGCTTAGGGGATGGAGATCATTTCGCGCCATATATCAGTATTCCGCTTGGGATAAGCAATCTCATGAATGATCTTGCTGAACAAGATTTTCTCAAGGGACTACAACGAGACGCCTTCGTGGATCGACTTGCAAAATTCTATGATCTACTGAACTACATTCATCCTTTTCGTGAGGGAAATGGGCGCACGCAAAGAACTTTTTGGGCTCGCGTCGCTTTTTCTGCGGGCTGGGTCCTGAATTGGGCGCCTATTCATGGTGAAGAGCTCAATGAAGCCAGTCAAGCCGCCAGGGAAAATGAAGATTTTAGACCAATACGCCAGGCGCTAGACAAATGTTTGTCGCCAGTCTCTGGGTAACCAGGTACCAGCTACGTCGCCTCGGGTGCAGATTTTGGATGGGTGAAGTGCGGACCTTAGCATTTGCCAATACTCGTGACGACGCCTATTCATGTTTACGATGGGAAGCATGATCTTAGCTTTCTCTATCTCAGTCTCCGGCGTCGGCGAACTCGGTGCCGACGCTGCCGCCAATTCCACCGAGGATGCCGCAACAGGTTCGGTGGCGCGTGCCGTTGCCGCCGCGGTTAAAGTCGTACGCGAATCCGGCCTCCCGCACCGCCTGTCGTCCATGTTCACCGAAATCGAGGGTGACTGGGACGAGGTCATGGCGGTGCTTAAGTCCTGTGTTGAGGCCGTCAGCCCATATGGTGCACGCATTTCGATCACGATGAAGGCCGACATTCGGGACGCGAAAACCGATCAGCTCGACGGCAAAATTACCCGGGTCAACGACCTGTTGGATGACGACGCATGATCTGGCCGTTTCAGCGCGCCCAAACCACCGAAACTGGTGCGGAGTTTTATATTCGTGACGCCGCAATGGCCGATGCGAAGGCCGTCGTGGAATTCAAGCATCGCATCTGGCGCGACATGTACGCCGGTCTCAAGGATGCCGACTTCTTCGATAAGGCTGAAGCCACGATCGATGAGCAGGTGACGTTTTGGCAATCCCGCATCAAGCGCGGCGACACCATCTGGCTGGCCGAGGACCTGCGCGGCAGGCTCGTCGGCGTCATTCACGCGACACCAAAACTCAGCGACCAGACCCAAGAATTGGCCGAGCTCTACGGGCTGGCTGACCTCCAAGAGATCCGCTTCTTTTACCTCTCCGACGCCGCAGAGGCGACCGGCATCGGCCAGAAACTGCTCAACGTAGCGGTGTCCGACCAGGCGGCGATCACGTGGCTCTCCGGGGACGCCCCGGCGGTCGAAGCACACTTACAACACGCCGGATTCGAATCCCTCGGTGAACCGGTGAATCCACCAGATGAACCCTGGCGCGGCGTGCCAAGACAGGCGATGGTACGACGATGAGTAAACAACGGCGCAACCAAAAACAATCGGCACTCAACATCGAGCCGGGCATCTACGAGATCGATTCGGGCACCGCCGAGATCCAACCCGACCCATTTACACCGGGAGCCTATCTGCTGCTGGTCAACGGGGTGCAGTCCTCGCAACTCATCCCGGATGAACCTCAGCGGCTGGGGTTTGAATACATGCGCTGGATCGCGATTGCCCTGGGTTTTCGGTACCCGCGTGAGGCCCGATTGCGGTTCATGCACCTGGGCGGTGGGGGAGCGACCCTTGCCCGCTGGGGTGCCGACCGATACCCCAATTCCCGCCACACCACCGTTGAATACGATGCCAAGCTCACCGAACTGGCGCGCGAAAACTTCGGTCTACCTCGGTCGCCAATCGTCAAAATGCGGGTCGGTGAGGCAGGCCAAGTGCTGTCCGAGACGCGGCCCGACAGCTGGGACGTCATCATTCGTGACGTCTTCGTCAACATTGCACAGGGCAACCACATCACGCCCGGGCACTTGACCGGTATCGAAGCCGCCGAAACCGCAGCCCAAGCCGTCGGTCACCACGGCGCCTACGTGATCAACTACGGTGGTCCACCGAATCTACAACCGGCACGAGCCGAAGCGGCCGCACTGGCCCACGCCTTCGAACACGTCACAGTGATTTCGGATGCGACCATGTTCAAGGGACGACGCCGCGGCAACATCGTCATGATCGGCACCCAAACCGAACTGGCCGCAGAACAGCTCGGCGGCATGGGCGGCTTCGAGGCCGCACTGCGTTCGGAACCACTGCCTGTCCAGGCAAAATACAATGCGGCGACCACAAACTTCATCGCCGGAACCGCTCCATCCACCACGCCATTATTGCTGACCGATCCGGTCTAGAGACACCGCCACGCAGCCCACTTGCGCGGTAGACTGGATTCAGGACCTTCGCAACCGATCCACGGATGTGAACCGACCGCCAGGAGGGATCTGCCATGACCGCGCAATTTCACGACCCAGTCAATAAGGTGAACGCAGACGAA
Source organism: Yaniella soli (assembly GCF_054782375.1). NCBI lineage: Bacteria > Bacillati > Actinomycetota > Actinomycetes > Micrococcales > Micrococcaceae > Yaniella > Yaniella soli. The sequence continues at coordinate 4,583 of NZ_BAAGSP010000028.1, read as the reverse complement.
CAGCTGCCAGAAAACACCCCGCACAAAAAACACGGCGTTGTCGTTGGTGTGGACGGTTCGAAACGCTCGCTCGCCGCAGCCGTCTGGGCGCTTCGAGAAGCGGCACGCATCAACGAGCCGCTGACCCTGGTCTCGGCCTATACGCTGCCGATCTTCCCGTCCGTGGCCGTGGATGCCGCAACAGGTGGCCACGAAGACTCCGCGCTGGCACAATCCTGCCGCCAAATTCTAGAAGCAACCACAGCCGAACTCGGCGAAACCGATGTCGAAATTCGCACCGCGGTGGAAATGGGCGATCCCGCCAGCGTGCTGGTCGACTATTCCTATGACGCCGAACTGCTCGTGGCAGGCCCCCGTGGTCGGGGTGGATTCCTCGGACTCCTCGTCGGCTCGGTCTCACGCGGCTTACCAGCCCGTGCCCAGTGCCCGGTCGTGCTCGTACCCCGCGGTGCTGAAGCCTCCCGCGCAGGCACCAATGCACCGGTCGTGGTCGCCTCGGATGGCTCCGAACAGGGCCGGGTGGCCATGCTGCGTGCCGCTGAAGAAGCCCTACGCCGTGTCCCGACCTGCCGTCTGCGCGTCATTACCGCCATGGCGCCGGTCTCCTCGGCCGTCGAATGGCTACCGTCGACCGTCGACGAGCGGGCGATGTTTGATGAACTGCGCGACAAGATCAACGCTGGTGTTGCATGGCTCCAAGACCACTTCCCGAAATTGGAAATCGAATCCGAGGTCATCGACGGTGTGCCCGTGGACGCGGTGGTCGCCGAATCCGAATCCGCGCGGCTCACGGTCGTCGGCACACGCGGCCTGGGCGGTTTCACCGGCGCACTGCTTGGTTCAACGTCTCAGGGTATTGCCTCACACGCTCGCGGCCCCGTGATGATCGTGCCATACGCCGATGATCCACGGCTTGAGGATCGTGCTGAATACGGTCCGATGATCGATCAGGAGCCCACCGAATAACACCACGGGCGCGTCGCTGCACAGCGTCACCGGACAAAAAATTTGGGGTGGAAGACCACTTGGTCTTCCACCCCAAATTTATGCCGTATTTAGTTTTGGCCTCCAAGGGTCCGGAGAACTTCCCCGGACTCCGAACCCCCGGAGGAATCTGTGATCAGTACCGGCCGCCAACACTCATCATGTTGTATGGCGAGTAGTGCAAGCTCGTGATCGAAATACCGGTCGACGGGTTTCGAGCGTGCGCGATCTGGCCGTTCCCAATGTAAATCGCCACGTGATAGACACCCGAACCGGAACCGTTATTCGACCAGAACACAAGGTCACCGGCCTGCAGGTTGTCCAGCGACACGTACTGCTTCGCAGCACCGAACTGTGCGCTCGACTGGCGTGGCAAGGACTTGCCGGACTGGGCGAATGCTGCCACGGTGAAGCCCGAGCAGTCATAGCCTTTCGGGCCGTTGCCGCCCCATACATAGGAGGTGCCGGCTTCGTTGGTCTTGTTGACCGCCCAGTTGACCGCAGCAGACATGTTGCCACCCGATGACGGGGGAGGCGTGGTCTGCGTTGGGGTAGGTGTAGGCGTTGGAGTCGGGGTTGCCGTACGAGTCGGAGTCGGTGTTGGCGTAGCTGTCTGCGTTGGCGTAGCACTCGGTGTCGACGACGGGGTCGAGGACTGCGTTGGCGTCGAGCTAGGGGTTGACGACGGCGTAGAAGTCGAAGTCTCGGTCGGCGTTGGAGACGGTGTAGCCGTCTCGGATGGCGACGCGGACTCTGTTTCTTCCTCGGTGGCTGTCTCTGACGGTGTTGGAGTTACCGGAGCTTCAGATACCGATGACGTATCGGTTGGAGATGTTTGATTCGAGGCGGTGGAGACACCGGCGTTCTCTTCGAAGCGCTCGCTACGAACCTCATCATCGAGGTCTTCAACAGTTTCTTCGGAGTTGGTCTCTTCGAGTGCTGCGGCGACAGCCATGCGCTGCTGCTGAGCTTCTTGCTCTTCGCGCTCGCGCTGGGCTTCTTCCTCGACCAGGCGTTGCTGCTCGGCTTCAGCTTCAGCTTCCGCTTGCTCGGCGGCGTCCTTGGCAGCTTGTGCGCGGTCATCTTCGTTGTCCGCAACAGCGTTCTGCGCATCGTCTTGGTATTGGCTATTGCCTGCTTGACCAGTGAGCCCCTCGGCGACCTGCTGACCATTCTGCTCGGCACGCAGTGCGTCTTCATCGCCCAACATGAATTCTTCAGTACTCAAGCCACCGTTGCGATACATGTCCGCAGCGGCTTCCCCGGCATTTTCCTGAGCTTCTTCATTATCGGCGGAGGCGAGCTCTGCTTGCTGTGAGGCGGTCTCAGCGTCACGACGAGCATCTGCAGCCGCGATGTTGAGCTCACGGGCCTTCTCATTCGTCGAAAGAGTCTGACCTTCAGCATCGGCTAACCGCTGGTTGCTCTTATCCAAAATCTCTTTGAGATCTTCACGCAACTTTGCTTGGGCATCCGGATTATCTTTGGCTGCGGCAACAGTCTCTTCGTCTGGAAGATCAGGTACTTCAGTTAACGACGGTGCAGATGCATCGTTGGATCCAGCGAAAAAAGTGTCGGATTCAGAGAAAATCTGTGGCATCGCGGTGGCAGACATTGCTGCGACCGTCACGAGGGCGACGCCAGCTGCTGCCCCTTTCACACTTCGTGATTTCACGATTCTTCCTCATTCTGTGGCTAGTCCAGTTCTATGGCTCATGGTGAACCATTTCGACCACAAACAGAGACTTTATCTGCACTATTGTCACAACTGCAACACTTGCAACGGGAAGGCACATAAACCACATGAGTGTAACTATTGCGACACGCCTGCAATCATCACGATCCGCGCAATATTGGGGATTAATAAAATTGTTACACAGACTCGAGGTTGGTGCTTGACTTAAAGGAAACAACGCCTGAAATCGAGGTGTTTCAGGCGCTGGCTGTGACTACTTCGTGATAAAGAAACGCTAATGCGGTGTCAGATCGTGACCGTTCGTGACGACGTCGCGAGTCGGCTGGTGTTTCGTCGTGATCATCTCGCCGTCATGGCTCGCGAGCTCCATGACCATGTTTTCGGCTAGTCCAAGGTAGCGGTGCAATCCCCTCGAGGCTTCGATGCGCTCTCCCGTTAAAATGCGGTTGATGATGGCCAGGTTCTGCTGGGCAAATGCGTCATGGATAGTCGGACGAATTTTGAGGGCATGGAATGCCAAGTGGAGTTGGGTCAGCAGGCGATCAATCGTTTGGGTCATGCTTTCTGAGCCAGCCAGCGCCACCGTCGCCATGTGGAATCTACGGTCTGCGACTGCGAGTGCCTCAACGTTTTCCTGCGCTGCGCCTCGTCTGGTCTGATCTGCAATGTGCTCGAAAATATCGGTAAGGTCTCCGGTGAGTTGGCCCCAGAGGATGGCCGAGGGTTCCAGGAAGCGTCGTGTCTGATAGATCTCACGGACATCATGAAGCCCCGGATCGATGACGAATACCCCGCGATTCGGGACTTTATAGACTAAGTTTTCGCCGGCCAGAACGGTGAAAGCCTCCCGTAGCGTATTTCGCGACACTTCGAACTCTGCTGCGATCGTTTCTTCTGAAAGTTTTGTGCCAGGCCGGAGGTTTCCTTTGCAGATCAACTCGCGCAAGGAGGACGCAATTCTGGTGGGCGTATGCGCGTGAGCGTGTCCATCATCGCTGTCATATGCAGAAAGCTCTGGCATCACAGGCTTATCCATCTGATCTCCCGGTAAATGTATGGGATTAACAGTGCCAAATCTCACAATATCACTGGAAAACTGTTTCTGTCTGTATCTGATGTATCGGTCGATATTCCTCGGCTTTCTGTCTACGTCTCGTGGTCTGACTGGTAGATTTGGTGGTTCTCATCCTCTGCCGGTCCAAGGAAATGACGCCAATGGCGTGCAGTATCTAGAAGTGAGGTGGCGAAATCCGCGGAGAAAGCCAGTGCTGCAATTTGCATTTGATGATGCGATAGGTCTATGATGATCTAGGTCGATCGCACCGATGAGCTGAAAAGCTTCGCGATAGTCCGGCCCCCATCGTCTAGTGGCCTAGGACACCGCCCTTTCACGGCGGCGGCACGGGTTCGAATCCCGTTGGGGGTACAAGTCATGTGAATGGCTTTTGGGAGCACTTTGGTGTTTTCATTGGCCCTGTAGCGCAGTTGGTTAGCGCGCCGCCCTGTCACGGCGGAGGTCGCGGGTTCAAGTCCCGTCAGGGTCGCGGATGTGAGAGCCTGTCCATGTGGACGGGCTTTTTGTCCAGTAACTCAAGATATGGTCCTGTAGCTCAGTCGGTAGAGCGTTCGACTGAAAATCGAAAGGTCACCGGATCGACGCCGGTCGGGACCACGGAACCCTCGCGTAGCTTCTACATCGCGGGGGTTCTTCTCTTTAACTCCTCCCTCCGGGGCTGACGGGTTGTCATAGTCGGCATGCAAGGGGTGGGATAGATCGTAGATGTTAGTCCTCATATGAAGAAACGAGGGTTAATGGACAAAACGTGTGCTTTTTTACGGCGTGTCAGCGTGTTCGTCCGCCCCATCCTTGTTGGATTCCGTTGCCGTCTTGGGTGCTGAATGC
>NZ_BAAGSP010000027.1:0-37359 GCF_054782375.1 Yaniella soli | reverse complement strand
CGGTAGAGCGTTCGACTGAAAATCGAAAGGTCACCGGATCGACGCCGGTCGGGACCACGGAACCCTCGCGTAGCTTCTACATCGCGGGGGTTCTTCTTTTTTAACCTCGTGGCCCGCATAAGTTTGCGTCCCTTTTTTCCTGTTCCTGGACTGCTGCCAGGGGTCAGGGTGATGTGATGGCACAGGGTGATGTGATTCTTGAATCCTCAACGAACCGTTCGGCCTTAATTGTCGGGCCCGAAACCAGATGGTGACTTGGTGTGACGCCCGGGGCCCGATGCCAGAGGTGCGGTGGATTGCTGCGCGTTGCGATACGTCGCTGTGCTGGCGGGGTGATCGCGGGGCTGATTTGCTAGCAGGCCGGCAGAAACAGCGCTGGATCTCATTAGAGTCTTGGCAACACAGTGCGACTCACCTTTCACCGAGCACGCAAACACTCACTAGGTCAGCGACACAACCGAGGTTCAGCTCATCATGCCGCGTCTTACATACACACTACTGATTTCTCACACGGATGGCGATGAAACGCAATGAGGTTCATAGATAGTGTTACGACACACCAGACGAGCGCGACCGAACCACCATTCCGACGACCTGGCTTGCATCGGTATCTGGACATCGGCTGTTGGGCAGTGGCCATCGCCGGGGCGTACCTGATTTATTACGACTTCGCGGTCACACCCCTCCAGGGGCTGTTGCTGATGCTGTTGGTAGTCGTATCGGGTATCGCGCAGTTACTTTTTGGCTGGGGCGTGTTTCTCTATCGCCGTCGGTTCACTGCGGGCAGCTTTGACGAGGTCCGAGCCATATTTAAGGTCACGGCTGCCACCGGATTGACCTTGTTCTTTACCGGTGTGATCACCGGTTACTTCAGCGATCAACCGGCAGCCATTGCCGTCATCGTGATACCGATTGCGATGGTCTTGATGTTCGGTATTCGCTACGGGGAACGACTGCGCATGCTGGCTCGAGCAGTGCCGGATAGTGCTGCTGCACCGACGCTGGTCATCGGAGCCGGGGCAGCTGGTACGCATCTGATTCGACAGATGGTCACCACCCCGGGCACAAAGTTCTGGCCCGTCGGCATGGTCGATGACGCACTGGCCAAAGCCAATGTGCAGGTCTACCACGTCAAAGTCATGGGCACGATCGCCGACTTACCGCAGCTGATCAACGAGACCGGCGCCAACGTGCTGGTGGTGGCAGTGGCGCATCCCTCAAAGGAGATGCTGCGGACGGTCCAGCAAACCGCAGACGCCTTCGATATGCAGCTAAAAATCATCCCGCCACTGGACGAACTGCTGGAGAAGGGGCTGCGGTCGGCCGACCTACGCGATGAAGCGCTCAATGTTGGCTTCAAGTTAATTCTACCGCGTGACTCAGGTAACAGTCAGTGTGTGTCCAGTTTGGGCAGCCCTTGCTGGTCTGGTCGCGCTCGATACAGCGACTGACATGATGGTCCCGGGAGACCATAACGGCTGAGGTGAAGAAGCAGTAGAAGGAAGAAGTGCTACTTAGATGAGGTCGCGCCGCTGGCACTCAACGATGGCATCGGACGTTGAAGACACGCCGAGTTTACGGAATGCGGAGCGTAGCTGCGTCTTGACTGTGCTGAGGCTTATGAAAAGTATCTCGGCGATGCGCGCTCGAGTATGGCCTTCCGCCAGGTGTCTCAGGATAACTATTTCCCGTTCAGTAAGCGTTCGACCGGCTTCGGGTAGACCCGTTAAGAACGTGGTATGACTTGGAGTTTTCGAGGGCCAGGGCGTCACATGTTGTGCGGCAAGTTCTCGACAATCTGCGTTAAACAGTTCAATTTCAGTTGGGCTGAGACCACGAGGCAACTGTGCTGCATGTTTGAGGGTTTCGATGCTGCGCTCCACATTGCCCGTTCGGTAGTGCGCGGTTGCCAAGATCGAGAGCCTGCGGACCTCCATGAGGCGAAAGCCTCGGGTCTGATGGCGTAGGCGCGTAGCCTTCTGGATTGCTTGTTGATTCTGTCCTGAGTAGAGATGCGCGGCGGATTGAACGAGTTTCGTATATGGCAGATGAGGATCTGTTCTGCTCAGGAATGTGTCCGCTTCAGCCTCACGACCTCTGCTCAGGGCCACTAGCGCGCGATTTAGGGGGATAATACTGCCGGAGAACCCGTCGCCATCAACGCGCGCAAGGGGCAGGGAGTCAAAAATATTGAGTTGCAGTTCCAGCTCGTCTTGGCGACCGGTTGCTTCCAAAACGCGGTGAATGGCGACCATATAGAAAGGCCACATTTCCCCAATATCGTGTAGGTTGATCGCTTCAAGCTGGTCGAGTGCTTCGTCATCGCTGCCGGAGTGGATCAGTATTCTGACGAACTCCTGGTGCGTATCGATGTGCGCTTCAATCCAGCTGGAGGTTCTGCGGATCCTGACGGACCGGTCGAGCAGGGCTTTGGCTGTTGTGGCATTGCCGAAGCAGGCGTGAATGAGTGCTGATTTCACGAGCGCATCCCGGGTGAGGAACGCGTATTGTGGTGGCGCCGGTTGCATTTGGGCTTGGGTGAAGGCCGTGAGTGCTTTGGTGAAGTCACCTGCGAGCATGGCTGAGATCCCAATTTGCACGGCCGCCTGTAGGTGCGCCCCACGCGTTCTGTCCAAAAGAGGGTTCATTCGCACGAGATGTTCCTGCAGGCTATCGCCCTGTTCGAGAGCCTCTATTGTGCGGCCCTTCAATCGAAAGTCGGCCATCCGAAACAACGTCAGCACAAACATCTGTTGAGGGTCGTTCAGATCTATCGATGCGAGGAGTTCTCGACTGCTCAATTGACCGGCTGTCGATGTCGTGAGGACCTGGTGGGCGACCTTGAGTAGGGGGCAGGGGGTGACGTTTTTGGTGACGAATAGGTGCAGGATTTCGGTTAGACGTGCCGATTGAATGCCGAACCATGCTGAAGCAATGTCCGTCTCCACGAGCCGAGCTGCCGCCGGATAATTCTCTTCGCGAATGGCGTTTTCCACTGCCTCTGCGAACAGCGCTAAAGCGTCTCTGGCCGATGCTGGTTCGCCGCGTAAATGGATCCGATCAGGCGTGAGCATATATCATCAAATCCTTGAAGTTACGAGTAATGTAACAATTATGTTAAGTCTACATGGCCTGGGCCATAATTTGACAGGGTTGTGTTAAAATTTTTATGATTTGGGGCTTTGTGTTCAGTCGTTGTCTGGGATGCGGTGCGTGAAGATTCGCTCATAAATCTGCCGTTTACCTGAATGTTGAACTTCAGTCATGGCGCCCAGTTAAGCTCGCTGTCGTGAAAGTTTTTGCTCATCGCGGTGCCAGCGACGTCTATGCGGAACACACACGCGCAGCCTTTGCCCATGCCTTAGCGGTTGGTGCTCACGGGATCGAAACCGATGTCCAATTGACTGCGGACGGTCAGCTAATCTGTTGGCACGACTCCACGCTAAATCGTACGTCGTCTGGCCGCGGTCTCGTTCGGGAACACCGGCTGGCTGACCTGCGAATGCTGGATGTGTATTCCTGGAAGAATACCTCGCCACTTCCTTATGAATACGGCAATGCGGATGAACAGCTGGTCACACTCGACCAGCTGACCCACATGCTCCTTGGAGCAGGCCGACCTGTCGAGCTTGCCGTCGAAATGAAAATTGATTCTCCCAACGACGGCGCGATTGAAGCCGCCGTGCTGGACTGGCTGCGGCGTTGGCAGTGGGACGCGACAACCGGCACGCTGCGCCCATATGGACAACCGAGCCAACTGAGCGTATCGATCATGAGTTTCTCCCTGGACGCTTTGCGTCGGGTAGCTGAAGTCGTGCCAGCGTCGAAATCGTGCCCGCTTTTCGTTGCGGATGACCTACCGTCGTTGGGCATCGGTACATCATCTTGGACGGCCCCTGCGCAGCTGTTAGGACCGTCAGCGGGCTGGCTCATCGACCGCCCGGCGATGTTGGACTCGTGGACTGACGTCGGACGTCTCGTTCGGATGTGGACGATCGAGACCGATGAGGAACTGCACACTGCGCGGAATCTCGGCGTGCAAGAAGTGACGGTCAACGATCCCCAGTGGGCGCTGCAGCGGTTGGGAGCGGGGCTAGAGCCAGTGCCCTTGTGAGTCCCTGCGACGACCAGCGCGGTCAGCAAAGTCATCCAAGGCTTTGGTCAATGCCTTAACCGACCAGACCGCTTGGCCCTCGATCTTTTGCTCTACCCGCAAGATGCCCCGGTCAACGAGTTTGTCGATTATGCGGTAGGCGCTCGAGGTGGGTACGCCTAATTGCCCCACCATGCCTGCGGTAAATGCAGGTTCCGTGGTACAGAGTGTGGCAAGAGTAATGAGGTTTTTCGTCTTGCGCGCCGTCGAGCGATAAATCTCGTTACGAACTTGCTCAATATCATGTAACAGCACTTGAGCATTGCCCATTGCCTGTTGCGTAGCATCTACAAACCGGTCAATGATCGGGCTGATATTGCCTCGTCGATATTCTGTTAACGCATCGAAGTATTCAGCGGTATTCGTTAACAGCCCCGACGAGAGGGGGACGGTGAAATTACGAGCGGTACCGCGGGCGCGCAACACCGCGGAAACCAGCGCGCGACCAGTTCGACCGTTGCCATCGGTGAACGGATGGATCGTTTCAAATTGGGCATGGGCAATGGCCGCCTGAGCCAGGGGAGGGACGTCCGTGCGTTGCATGAACGTCACTAAATCGTCCAAGGCGGCCGGTACTGCAGTATGTTCCGGTGGCACAAACATGGCCGTGACGGGTGAGTCGCCACCAATCCACACTTGCTGATCCCTGATGGCGCCAGCATCGTCTGGGTCAGTACCCTCGAGCAAGACGCGATGCATGGACAGTATGGCTTCAACATCGAGTTGATTGGCGAGCTCCAGTGCTGCTTCCAACGCACCGGTATTGCGTGCAATCAACGTGGCATTGTGGCGAGAAGTATCCCCGAGTCTTGCAAGTGAGATGCGACGCGCATTGGCCGTCAGCTGTTCGATCTGCGAGCTCGCTGATGACTCACTTCGCAGTAAGACGGCCTCGAACGGTGCGCCACCCTCGTATTGTGCATCGAAGCGCGTGATCTCGTCTGTTGTTTCTTGAACTGCTGAGGCGCTCTGTGGGGTTAACGGGATGGCAAGGTTAGCGATCGCTGGTACCTGGGCTTGGCGGTATTTCCCTTTATTGGCGCGGCGACGTCGCTTCGACCAGGTGGGGTCTGGCGCCGTGCTGCGAGGTGGCCATAAGAGTTCTACGTAGTCGACACTCGGCCAACGTGCTTCCACAGTGCCTCCTCCTCATGTGCAGCGCGCGCACTAATGGGAAAATTTTGTAGGATTTTCCCATTAGTATTCTGAATGGGAAAATTATTCTACACGAGGCTTGATACTGCCCAACTATTCACTGCGCCCGTGGATTTGCTGGACGATCTCCTTTTCCTTCTTCGGTGAGTTCAAGAACCAGGCGAGAATGAACGCCACGAAAGCCAGGACCGTGCTGCCCAAAAATGCCCAGGTGTAGCCGGTGAGCTGTGCGTTCAGTGCAACCTCGTCGGGGCTGACACCGGCACCCGGTGCATAGTTCTGCGCTCCCATGGCCACGAGGGTGACCAGGATGGCCGTCCCGATGGCCGCGGCAATTTGTTGCAGTGTGTTGGCCAGAGCCGAGCCGTGCGAGTACCACTTGGACGGTAGTTGGTTCAGGGCCGAGGTCATGACCGGCATCAGTGCCAGCGCCAGTCCTGCCATGCGAATCGCAAAGACGATCGACAGGTAGGCGAACGTCGTGTCCAGTGACAGTCGTGACAAGAGGAACGTCGTGATGGTGACGATGGTCAGGCCGAGCAGTGCCAGCCACTTTGCGCCGAAGGCATCGAAGAGTCGACCGGTGATGGGCGACATGATGCCCATGACGATCGCACCCGGTAGCAACACGAGCCCGGATTCCAGAGGTGTGAAACCTAAGACGGTCTGCATGAACAGCGGCAACAGGGTTTCGGCACCGATCAGCGAGACGAGCACCGTCATCGTAATGATGATTGCCAGGGTGAACATTGGGAACTGGAAGACGCGGAATTCCAGCATCGGGACTTTCAGAATCATCTGGCGCCAGACAAACAGGCCGATGACCGCGGCACCGGCGACGATGATCGACAGCACGAGTGGATCCGTCCAGCCGCGTTCACCGGCGATGCTGAAGCCGTAGAGAAACGCGCCGAAACCAAATGACGAGAGGATAATGGAGAACACGTCGATCCGTGGGCGGCGTAGGTCGGTGACGTTGCGGATGAACAGTGCCCCGATGGTCAGCGTCACGGCCACGATGGGTAGCACGACGTAGAACAGGCTGCGCCATTCGAAGTGTTCGAGCAAGAAGCCCGACAGCGTGGGACCGATGGCCGGGCCGAAGGCGATGACGATGCCGATCAGGCCCATGGCCGTCCCGCGGCGCTGCACCGGAATGACAGCTAGCAGCACCGTCATCAACAGAGGCAGCATGATGCCGGAGCCCGAAGCCTGCACCACGCGCCCCAGCAACAGGATCGGGTAGACGGGCGCAACCGCGGCGATGGCGGTGCCGACGCCGAACAGGCCGATGGCGGTCAGAAACAAACCGCGGGTGGTGAACCGGTCGATTAAGAACGCCGAGATGGGGATCATGATGCCGTTGGCCATCAAAAACGCGGTGGTCATCCACTGGACTTGGCCGGTGGTGATGTCGAAGGCTTCCTGGATCGACGGCAGGGCGGTGGCCAGCAGGGTTTCGTTGGTGATGCCCATGAATGCGCCCGTGAGGAGGGCGGCGACCATGAGGTATTTTTGCCGTTTCGGCAACCCCTGGGTGTGTTCGGTCATTGAGGGGTTCCTTTCCAGTTGTTCCAGGATGTTCGCGTGGATTGCAGAGAGTCGGTCAGGTACTCGCGGACGCTCAATTGGGCCAGCAGGGCGTCGACGAGAAACTGTCGAGGTGGGTGGTCTTGGAGTTCTTCGAGCACCAGGTCGATGGCGGCCAGGTCATCGGAGGAAGTCGGGGCGCACTCGGTGCGGCGCTGCATGGTCGCTCGGACGACGGTGAGCTCGCGGGCCATGGATTCTAACGGGGCACCATCATTGGGCTTATCTTGCCAGTCGGACGAAAATGCAGGCGTCAGATCTTCGTCGCCTGTGACAATGGCGTGCAAACTCTGAGTGATGAAGCCAGCGATTCTGTTCCCCGGCGGGGCGGCACCCCGCCAGAAAATGCGCATCAGATAGTGGCTGATGGTGCCTTCCAACACGATGACGAGATCTTCGAGATACGGGTCAATCCGGGTACCAAAGGCATCCAGCAGGATGTGCTTATGCCACACATAGAGCTGATGTTGTAAGGTCTCGATGGTGTCGGGAACCAGGCCGGAGCTGTTGGGTGGAAAGTCCAGGGCGACGGCGTGCAAGAAGTTTTGGTAATCTGTGGCTACTTCGAGTTCGGTGGCGATCGTGTTGCGCAGGGTGTCTAGCGGGGAATCGGGGTGCGCTGTCACTTGGCGTGCGGCGGTGGCCAACACGTCGTCATAGAAATGCTGGACGAGCTCCAAGATGAGTTGGTCTTTGGAATCAAAATGTTTATAGAAGGCGCCCTTGGCGATGCCGGCGGCCTTGGTGATGTCTTCGATGGTCGTGGCGTTGATGCCGTTGGTTTGAAACAGCTGCGCGGCCGCATCGAATACGTCTTGTTTGCGATCTGCCATGACCCCTCCTACCCGTTATGACCGAATGGTCACGTTACGTGACCGAATAGTCACAGTGCAAGTGGGGCAGTCAGTGATATTTCACACTGGCTGCTGATAAGGTGAGCACTGCTCTCATCGTCGTACGTGAATGAAAGTGGTTGTCATGGCCAACGATCAGCTGGAAAACCTCAAAGACCTCATCGACGAGATTGAAGAGTATCTGGAAGACGATAATTTCGCCGACGTATCACAGCAGCTCAACGTGCTGAAACCGGCACAAATCACCCGGATCCTGGAACGGCTCAGTGACCGTCATCGGGCGTTTGTCTACCTGCTGCTGGATAAGGACCTCGCGCTGCGGGTCTTCGAGGGTTTATCGCCGGTGTTACAAAGTGACCTGGTCAATGCGTTGCAAGACCACGACACCGCCGAACTGTTTTTGGGCCTGGCCCCGGATGACCGGGTGTGGTTGCTGGATGAACTCCCCGCCACGGTGGCCTCGAAATTACTGCAGGGGTTAGACGTTGATGAACGGGCCCAAACTTCGGCGCTGCTGGGCTACCCGGAGGAATCCATTGGGCGTCGGATGAGTCCGCAGTTCATTACACTGCGGGAAGACAACACGGCCGCTGATGCGCTGGCGCGGGTGCAATCTCGGTTGCGTAGCGCCGAGACCGTCTATTATTTGCCGGTGATTGATTCGGGGCGACGCGTTCTCGGTGCGGTGACGCTCCGAGAGCTCATGGGTGCCGATAAGACGCAGCGGGTCGAAGACCTGATGGGACCGGTGCGCACCGCCGAGGTCACCGAGGATGCCGAAGCCGTGGCACGGCGTACGGCACGGCGTGGGACGTTTGCGCTGTCGGTGGTCGATCACGAAGAGCGACTCGTCGGGATTTTTACCCTCGATGATGCCGTACGGATTCTGGAACACGAAGACTCCGAAGACGTCTCGCGTCAGGGTGGTGTCGAACCGCTGCGTCGCCCCTATCTTTCCACCCCGGTATCCCGTCTGGTGCGCAGCCGCATCACCTGGCTGTTGGTGCTGGCGGTCGGTGCGACCCTGACCGTCCAGGTGCTTTCGGTATTCGAGGCCACCCTGGAACAGGTCACCGTGCTCGCGCTGTTCGTCCCGCTCCTGATTGGCACCGGTGGTAATACCGGTAACCAGGCGGCCACGACGGTCACCCGCGCGCTGGCGCTGCACGATATTGAACCCCGCGACATCGTCCGAGTGCTCACCAGGGAACTGCGCACCGGCTTCATGCTCGGGCTGCTGCTTGGGTCACTCGGGTTCGTCATCACGGCGCTGATTTATGAGTTTGAAGTGGGGCTCGTCATCGGGCTGACGCTGTTGGCCGTATGTGCCGTGGCCGCAGCGGTTGGCGGGGTCATGCCGTTGCTCGCGCGCGCCATTAAAGTGGATCCCGCAGTGTTCTCCAACCCGTTCATCTCCACGTTTGTGGATGCGACCGGGCTGATCATCTACTTCATGATTGCGAAGGCCATCCTGCAGATCTGAGCACACCAGGCTATCCTGGGGCAATGACCACACCGCACGACACTTCAGCACAGACTGCGCAACGCATCGACGCCATGGAAATGACCAAGCATCGGCGCACCCCTGCCCCCGATACTCCACAAACGCGGGCATATATTCGCTTGCTGGAGGAGGTTAGCAATTTTCAACACGCCCTGGTGCAAGCGAACCCCACGGCCGAAGCCTCAGATGAACTCATAGCCAAGCTGGCATCGGTGCGCGAGACGCTAGAGCAGGCGGCGGTGCCCGAAGCCGAACGCCTCTACGCTCGTGGTGAGCTCAGCGGCGGCGAGATGCAGGTGTTGATGCCTCCGCTGACCGTCGAGCACGTCGACGACCACGAATTTCGGGCACACACCGTGGCTGGCGAATTCGCCATGGGGATGAACCAGGCCATGCACGGCGGGGTCGTTTCGGTACTGTTCGATACGGCGATGGGTCGGCTGGCGATGGGCACCGAAATGCTCTCTGCCCGCACCGTCTATCTGACCACTCAGTACCGCAATATCACGCCGATCGGGGAGCGCCTGGACCTGACCGCCACCGTGGATACGGTCGAGGGGCGCAAGAAGTTCATCTCCGGGCAACTGTGGCACGGCGACACCCTGTGCGCCGAAGCCGACTCCCTGTTTGTCGCGGTCAAGCCCGGTCAACAGTAGTTAGAACGCACCTTCTGGTGGGACGGCCAGCGGTGTGATCCAACTGGTAAAGGCAATCGTCAACACGATGATCCCCACGACCGCCAGCATATGCAGCCGGATGTGGTCGCGCATCACCGCGATAAACTCGCGAATGAACGCGCCCGGTAGGTAGTACCAGACGGTTGATGCGCCGACGACGTGGGCTCGCAACCCAAGCGCTCGGGTCAGGAGTGCTGCACGAAATACGTGGTAACTGCTGGTGACCACCGTGACCGGTGCCTTCGGATCAGACATCAGCCGTTGTGAGAACCGCAGATTTTCCTCGGTCGTCGTGGACTGTTCTTCGGCAATCACCCTCTCGGGGTCCACACCCTGTTCGATGACATACTCGCGCATCGCGGCACCTTCGGAGCGTGGCTCGTCGTCACCCTTGCCGCCCGAAGTAATGAGGAGGGGGTCGCCGGGGTCTTTGCGTTGTGCGGTGATGCCGCGTTTAAGCCGGCCCGCTAAGAGGGGTGGGACCTCGCCGTTGAGCAGTCCGGCACCCAACACGATGACGGCGGCAGAACCGTGAGGATTCTTGCGCCACCGGTAGGCGATCGAGGCCACCGTGAATGCCGCGAAACAGAAGGCCACGTAGGTGACGATGAGAACCAGCCCGGAATGTAGGCCGTATTGCAACTGATAGGCCAGGTCATCGCGCGGCTCACCCGTATCAAAGAAGGACAGTGTGGTCGGTAGCAGGAGCAGGCCAATGCCGGCCAGCAGCGACAACATGTTGGCCAGGCTGCGAGATTCTCGACGTAGGGTGGTGATGCCAGCCCACAACAAAAAGCCTACGAGTAATGGGTAGCCCAGTAGGTTGCCTGCCAGCAGGACGAGCGCTGCCGTGACGAACATGATGACTAACAGCAGTGGTTCGTTGAGCGTGAAGTAGATGATGAGTCCTGCGCTCGTCAGCGCGGCTCCGAAGCCACCAACCGTATACGCGTAGGCGGCGATGCGGCGCGGATCTTGGACAATTTGCTTGACGCCAATGACTGCCGCAAGGGCACCGATAACTCCGAGTACGACCGTGATGACCGTCAAAATTTCCATGCGGCCAGTCTAGTCAGCCCGACCAAGCACTGAAGTTTATCCACAATGCTGAACTCGGAAATCTTCCGGTCTTATAGGCTGTACTGCATTAGACCACCATAGAGTGAAATCAATCTCACCTGTTACCAAAATGGTAACGTTGATGTATGATGGAAGCCCGGATGCAGATCACCTTTGCTACCCCAGAGATAGAGAAGCTGTGCACTGACGCAAAGTATCAGCGCCGAAAATTATCTCAAGATGAGGCGAAAGGCGTGCAGCGACGGTACAACCAACTGCGTGGTGCCGAAACCGTCGGTGAACTAGCTCATCAGCCTGGTAAATGGCATCCTTTAGTCGGCGACCGGGCAGGAGAATATGGCGGTCATGTTACACGCAATAAGCGCATGGTCATTCGAGGTGTTGATGAAGCTGGCTTGAATAAGCAGTGGAACGAATGTCGCGCCATAGAAATTTTAGAAGTCAATTTCGATTATCACGGAAAAGGAGGCCGACGTTGACACTTCCGAATTATGCAGTCGGGCCTTCCGAATATATTGAGGAATGGCTAGAAGAAAAGGATTTGAACCAAGCTGAACTCGCTCGTCGTATGGGGGTGTCTCGCAAGCACGTTTCAAAATTGATGAGTGGTGCCCCGCTGACCGTTGAAAGTGCTAGGCAGCTTGAGTACGTCACCGGTATTCCGGTCAAATTCTGGATGGCTATGGAAACCCAATATCGGTCGGATTTACAGCGGATACAAGAGGCTGAAGAGCTAGAGCGATATGACATTCCCATCTCTAAAAAAGTACTGACAGAGCTGCGCGCGCGGGGCCATATTTCGGCTACGCAGCGAGCCGGAGAAAAAGGCTTCCTGGCGCAACAACTGATGCGATTTTTCGGAGTGGGTTCCTGGGGAGCCTTTTTGTCGGTGCTCAATCTGGATCACAGAGTGTCGGTAGCGTATCGCCAGACAATGAAGTCAGATGCCAGTGCTGTTGCGGTGTGGCTACAAACTGGTGAGCTAGAGCTCCGGTCGGCGGAGCCTATCGGAGCATACAGTGAACAACAGCTGCAAGAACTTATTCCTGAACTGAGAGCGCTCACCGTTCATCCGCCAGAGCACTTTGGCAGTGAACTCGTAGAGAAACTTAACAGTGTGGGTGTTCGCTTGTTATACGTCAAAGATTTCCCCGGTACGGGTACTTATGGCGCGACGAGATGGATCGGTGGCAACCCTGTCATCCAACTTTCATTGCGAAAAAAGGGTGATGACATTTTCTGGTTCACGCTTTTCCACGAGATAGGCCATGTTCTGTTGCACAGCAACAAAGGCGTATTTGTGAACTTCATGGGACCGCACCCGCCGCTGCAAGAGCAACAGGCCGACGAGTTTGCGATGGATGCACTTCTTCCGCCAGAGTTTGCCGCTCAGCTATACTCTGGCATCTCACTTAGAGATGTTGACCGAATTGCGGATAGCGCTGGTGTTGCACCGGGGATTGTTGTGGGACGCTGCCACCACGAAACATACCTAGCCCACAGCGTTGGCCGTGACAAGATTCGTTCACTGGAAATTAGCACCCGAGATGACGGTGTGGGAGCCTAATGCTCGAGGCGCCGATCAGATAAGTGAATTGCGACGGCAACGCTGCGGCCTGTCTGTTTTGCAGTTGAGCGTTTTAGCATCGTAGGGATTTGTGGTCATACGTGTGTTGTGTTCGCTGACGATTTCCGATCTTCTATTTCTGTAGCTAGAAGTCTCCTATAAGGCACATACAAGTCTTCTATACAGCCACTATTAACTCAGGTCTAACAATACTTCTTGGGTTAAAACTCCGTACTTATAACGAACTTGTCGGTGGAGCCAGGCTTATGACTCGACACCAAAGGATCGCAGTTCAAAAACTTCTGGTTCCCCAGTCCAGTTTCCTTCAACTGATGATATGAATGACGGTTCAATTCTGGCTTGGTTAAACGACGAATCCTCGACAAACATGTTAGATACGTTTGCATTAAGAAAGCTTGAACCATCTACGATGCAACCCATCATTCCAGCGTGTTCTAATTTGGCACCTTGAAAATCAACATGGCGGACAGAAGAGCCACTTAGAGTATGCGCCAATAGGGGCTGGTCCGTGCGTCATTAATAGTCATTAAATCAGGGCAGGCATAGGGGCCTGTTAAACATGGATTTGTCTAGAATTCATCGTTTGCCAGGAGCCCTATGCCTGCCCTTCCATTATTCATCATGGATCCCTTGTGGAGCCAATTTGAAGCGCTCATCCCACCAGTGATGGATGATCATCCGCTGGGTTGTCACCGACCGCGGATCCCTGATCGAGTCGTTTTCGACAAGCTGGTACAAGTGCTGGTGCTGGGTGCTTCCTACGCCAAAATCAGCGATACCACATGTTCAGCTACCACGATCCGACGCCGCCGAGATGAATGGATAGCCGCTGAAATCTTCACCGCGTTAGAACAGCTCTGCTTGGAAGCCTACGACCGAATCGTGGGCTTGGAACTCGAAAATCTGTGCGTTGATGGATGTATCGTCAAAGCCCCGTGTGGTGGGGAAATGGCCGGGCGATCCCCGGTAGATCGCGGAAAACAAGGCACTAAACGCTCGGTGATGACCGACGGATCCGGCATTCCCATCGGGGCCATAGCAGCACCGGCAAATCGCAACGACTCACCCCTCCTGCAGCCCACCTTGGCATTGTTATCGCGGTTTGACGGCTACGTGCCCGACCAGATGACCGTGCATTTGGATGCTGGTTACGACTCGACCAAAACACGAGCTCTGTTGACCACCTTGGGACATGATTGGCAGATCAGCATCAAAGGTGAGCCCTTACAAGCCGGAGCCCGCTGGGTGGTAGAACGCACCAACGCCTGGCATACCCGCGGATTCAAGAAACTCCTGGTCAACACCGAACGCCAAGCCACCGTCAACGACGCCTTCATCGCACTAGCCAACGCCATCATCGTGATCCGCCGCCTCGTTCGCCAAGCCTGGACCACCCATCGATGGGACACCCGACCCGAACGAAAACCCTAACCTATTGGCGCATGTTCTAAGGCAGCGTCTGAACACGCATGGCGTGAGATTTCGAGTGGTACCGTAATGTGCAATTGTGTATATAGGCGCACTCACGTACCCCGAACTGCCACCGTTTGACGCTGTGGAGGAGACATATGGCAAGCGATCAATACCCTCACGACAACCGATGGGGAGGGCACCAACCTGAGTCAAACGGTTCGCCTGGGCAGCCTGTATCGAACGAAGAACAGCCGACTGAAGCGATGCCTCCGCAAAACCAGTGGCATGACCCGCAGTGGGCCAGTCCTGGACAGAACCCTGGGGCCCAAGATCAGCCGTGGCAAACACAAGGTGAGCCTTCTTGGCCCTCTGGCGCCCAGGCATCGTGGCAAACGCCCAGCGACCAGCCGTGGCAGGGTCAAGCGAATCCTTCATGGCAGGGGCAAACGGGCCACTACTATGACCCGAACCAGCAGTATTTCGATCCACAGCATCCGCAAGCATGGCCACAGGGAGCTCAGATGCCTGGCGGGGGGCCACCGTCGAAACCACTGTTTAAACGCTGTTGGTTCTGGGCCATTCTTGGGCTCATCATCGCAGGAATTATCGCGATCATTATCGTGCTGTGGCCATCGGGTGACGAAGGAGACGACAACGGTGATACCCCGGCGCCAACGCCGACAGCACCGGTCGATCCCACCGAACCGAGCGAGCCAGAAGAAGAGCCGGAACCAGCGCCGATTGAAGAAGGCAATAGCGGTGGCCAAGACGAAGGCGGCGCGGAGGATAACGGTAGTGGCGCATTGCAATCGGCCCAGGAACGAATTGACGCTGGATATTCTTATTATGGTCCGGACAGCCTGCGCACCCTGTTGGAAAGTGAAGGTTACTCAGATGGCGAGATCGACTCGGCCCTGCAGGATCTTGAGGTCAACTGGGAGGACCAGGCTGCGGGCATGGTCGAACAACTGACTGACAGCGAATACGGCGGCTATTCCGAGTCTGGTTTGCGAGAATCGCTGGAATACTCTGGATTCGAATCAACGCAAATCGATGACGCAGTTAGTAATGCCGACATTGATTACAACGAACAAGCAGTCAAAGCGCTGGAGTCATACCAACGGACATTCGACGATTCCTCTGAAGAAGAGACACGAAACTACATGGAATTCTCGGGATTCAGTACCGAACAAACCGATTACGCATTGGATAATGTCGGCTGACGAAACCAGCCGTTTGTCCAGTGTTTCCCTCCGGTCTTAGGCAGTGTTTTCTGCTGTGACCGGAGGGGTTTGTCGTACCTGGAAAAGTGTGGGATTCTGATACAGTATTTCCGTTATCGGATCCTTAGCTCAGCTGGTTAGAGCGTTCGCTTCACACGCGAGAGGTCGCTGGTTCGAGTCCAGTAGGATCCACTATTTCCCGGGAGGTGTGGCCCGGGTTTTTTGCTTGGAAGGGAGGGCAAGGTTGTCGAACGAACAACGCGGCGAAAATACAGTTGATGACACAACAGCATTACCACCAACCGATGATGTCACAGCTGAAACATCCGAAGAAGAGGGAACCGAACCGCCGCCCGATGCTGGCATTATGCCGGTGGTTCGCCCAGCCGTAACCCTGCCAAACCCCGATGTTGAGGCCCGGCAGGTTGCCCCACAGGTCACCGAACCCGAAACAACACCACAAGAGCCCGTCGCGACCTCGGTCCTAGCCACCGGTGACGAACCCGAAACCGTGCCTCCGCTGCGTGATCTTCCCAACGAGGAAGAAGAAGCGGCATACGTCCAGGAAAAGACTGATCCAGATACGCGCAAGTTTCCGGCGCTTACCACCTGGCGTCAAGCGTTTCTGGGCGACCGTCAGAAGCAAAAGCAAGCGGAGAAAAACGCCGGTCGGACAAGTTACGCGGAAGATTATGCCCCGCAGGCCGAAGCCCTGCCAACCCAAGCGATTCGTCTCGTTGACCGGCTGCAGGACTCTCCGTACCAGCTGACGGGGGAACGCTACAAGGCGGTCGCCGAGGCAAAAGATGCCCACAACATCATGTTGTTAGCTCTGAAGCTGGGCGAAACCATGTTCCGATTTGGCGCCGGCGCCTTGGAAGTTGAGACGTCCATCATCGTGGTCACCCAGTCCTACGGCGTGTATGACGTCGAAGTGGACATTACCAACCAGTCTATTTCGTTGAACTTTGCACCGGCAGGTGATCCGCCTGCCTCATATCAACGGGTGGTCCGTTCTTGGGGCTCGGACTTTGCTGGATTGGCAGATCTGCACGAACTGGTATCTGGCATTGCTGCAGGCGAGGTTGCACGAGATGACGCGCAAGCGCAGTTGGCTGCTATCCGGCATCGCAAGAAGACGTTTCCTGCCTGGGTGACGTTCGTCGCGAACGGTGTTTGGGCTACCGCATTCGTGCTGTTTATCGGCGGCTCGTGGTTTTCAGCGCTGCTGAGCTTGGGGGCCTCAGCGTTGAGTATGGCTACCGTCTATGTCATGGGTCGTTGGCGCGCGCCCGATGTCTTTGCCACTATGGCCGGTGGTGTCATGGCAACCGCTCTGGCGTTCGGTCTGTATTGGTTGGATATTTTCCGAGATCCGGCCTTGATGATCGCAGCGTCGTTGATTCTGCTGGTGCCAAGCCTGCGGGTCGTCTCGGCGGTCCAAGACGGTATCAACGGTTTTCCCATTACCTCGGCGGGCCGGATCGTCTCGTCGATGCTGACGTATGTCGGCTTGGTCGCTGGCATCGTCGTCGGCATCGTGGTCTTAGCCATGTTGGGCGCGCCCGAAATCGATATTACACAGCTCCCGAACTACCAGTATCCGTATTGGTTGGTCGCGATATTCGTCGCGGTGGCTGCCATGGGCAACGCGATTGCCGGGCAGACGCGGTTGCGACTTATTTTGCCAACCGCCGTGGTATCCGTCATCGGGTACTTGGTCTACATTGGGGCGATCGAAATCGGGTTCGGCCCGAGTCTTGCGCCGGCCGCAGCAGCAGTCGTCCTGGGCTTTTTCGCGAGGATCGTAGCGTTGAGTTTGCGTGCACCTCAGCTGGTGGTTGCGGTACCGGCCAGTATTTTCTTACTGCCGGGGCTGATGATTTTCCGGGCAATGTACCAGATGGGCTACAACGTCGATATGATGTCCGACGGCGTTTCCGTGCTGCTCCAGGCCACGATCATCATTCTCGCGATGACGACCGGGCTGGTCCTGGGTGACTCCTTGGCGCGGCCACTGACCGCCGGTTTGAAAGCCAACGAGCGTCGCCGCATCGGACGTGCTTAGTCAAACAAGTTGGGCTGTTGGGTCGTCGACGACGGTGTTTCTGTGGCCCAATCAATGGGCTCCATCCCCAGGCCCGTCAGGAACGCGTTGGTGCGTGAAAACGGTTTGGAACCAAAGAAGCCTCGCCTGGCCGAAAGCGGTGAGGGATGTGGAGATTCAATCACCAATGTGTTGGAGGCCGTGAACATCGGTGCCAACGATCTGGCCTGGGCACCCCACAAAATGACCGCCAGGGGAGTGCTACGGACCGCCAACGCTTGCACCACGGCCTCTGTCACTGCCTCCCAACCAAGCTTGCGGTGGGAGCCGGCCGCGTGAGCCGTGACCGTCAGGACCCGATTGAGTAAGAACACACCCTGGGCTTCCCAAGCGCTCAAATCCCCGGATGCCGCGGGTGGGATACCCAGATCATCCTGGCGTTCGGTGAAAATATTCGTCAGGGATCTCGCGATGGGTCGCACATCCGGTGCTAGCGCAAAACTCAAGCCCACAGTGTGGCCCGGAGTTGGATAGGGGTCTTGGCCGACGACAAGTACTTTAACCGCGGTCAGCGGCATGCGAAACACGCGCAATACCTGTTCGGGTGGGGGCTCAATGCGCTCGCCGTCAGCTCTGCGCGCTTGTATCTGGCGCATCAGCTGGTGCAGCTGCTCCTCGACTGGTGCCAGCACGGGGTACCAGGAAGCGTCAATGTCAGGCCAAGCAGAAAAGGTCATGGGGTTAGCCTAACCAATAGCTGCCCGTGGGGTAGTTTAGACTGGTGGTCGATGATTGGACCTGAAAGGGGATGCATGGCAGCGCTGACTGCAACTGAACAGCACATGCTGGAGTTCGAGAAACGCTCCTGGCACTATGCTGGAGCAAAAGATCGGGATATTTCCGATACTTTTGGTCTAACACCAACGCGGTATTATCAGAAACTTGCTCGTCTGATCACTACCGAGCGCGCCTATGCTTATAACCCCATGCTGATTGATCGTTTACTCAACTCACGTTCCACCGTGCAGCGGACAGAAGGTGTTGCATAGTGAGCCACAACTCCACTGAAGAGCAGCAGTACCCACGGGATCGCTTTGACGACGTTGAACCGTATTCAACGCAACAGGGAGCTCATCGTAAAGAATTCGCCGCGCCCAAAGGGGCCGGGCAGCTCAACGCCATCATCATTGCCGGTGGTGTCGCCCTGGCCATCGGGGTCGGCTCTTTCCTCTGGTTGCAACCGAGCGACCCGCTGAATCAAGCGGGTTCGGCCTCGGAGGAAACTGCTAGCGAGCAGGTTGAAGATGAGCCACAGGACGTCGACGACACCAATGAGCTTGAGGCCATCGAAGAACCAGAGCCAACTGAGGCGCCCGAAACCGTTGACCTGGATCAGCCTGACGAGGCGGAAGAGACGGCCCAGCCCGATGTCGAGGAAGCTGAGGAGCCCGAGACTGCTGACGAGGTTGATTACGAGGAGCCAATCGGTGTCTACAACGCGTCGACAATTCAAGGGTATGCGTCTTCGGTGGCCCAAGAATTGGGCGGCGCCGGATTTAATGTGCCCGTGGCGGACAACTGGACCGGTTCGATACCGTCCACAACCACCGTGTATTTCTCTACGAACGAGGCAACGGCCATTGCTGTCGCTGAAGAACTTGGTGCTACAGCAGTATATGAGCCGTCAGTCGACGGGGTGCTCGTTGTCTTAACAGAGAACTAACAATTCTTTAGCCACTTGCACTCAAGTGCCCCGAGTGCTAAAACTAGTGTTAGCACTCTCTGGACGCGACTGCCAAAGTCGGTTCGGAGAGCTTACCTCACCATAAGATGAAATCTTTGTACCGCCACCCGGTTAGGTGCACTGGTTTGCCGTCGCGGGCACTTTGGTGCAGGTGTGGAATCTACTCGTCCCGAAAGGACCGTGCAGTATATGGCGAAGACCATTGCATATGACGAAGAAGCACGCCGCGGCCTCGAAACGGGTTTGAACACCCTGGCCGAGGCAGTCAAAGTTACCTTGGGCCCACGCGGGCGCAATGTGGTACTCGAGAAACAGTGGGGCGCTCCGACCATCACTAACGATGGTGTGTCGATCGCTCGTGAAATCGATCTAGAGGATGCATACGAAAAAATCGGTGCCGAGCTCGTCAAAGAAGTTGCCAAGCGCACTGACGACGTAGCCGGTGACGGTACCACCACCGCAACCGTGTTGGCTCAGGCGCTCGTGTCTGAAGGCCTGCGCAACGTTGCCGCTGGTGCAGACCCAATCGCAATTCGTCGTGGTATCGACAAGGCCGTCACTGCAGTCACCGATGCACTGCAGTCACAGGCTCGTGAAGTCGAGACCAAAGAACAGATTGCAAACACCGCCGCCATTTCAGCCGGCGATAGCGAAATCGGTCGTTTGATCGCTGAAGCTCTGGACAAGGTCGGTAAAGAAGGCGTCGTCTCCGTTGAGGAGTCCAACACCTTCGGCCTGGATCTGGAACTGACCGAAGGTATGCGCTTCGACAAGGGCTATATCTCCGGCTACTTCGCCACCGACGGCGAACGCCAGGAAGCTGTCCTCGAAGATCCATACATCCTGATCGCCAACTCCAAGATCTCCAACCCACGTGACATGGTGGGCATCCTGGAAAAGGTCATGCAGTCCAGCAAACCATTGCTGATCATCGCTGAAGATCTTGAAGGCGAAGCCCTGGCAACGTTGGTTGTCAACAAGATCCGTGGCACCTTCAAGTCGGTGGCTGTCAAAGCCCCAGGCTTCGGCGACCGTCGTAAAGCTATGCTCAACGACATTGCCATCCTGACCGGTGGGCAGGTCATCTCGGAAGAGGTCGGCCTCAACCTGGAAAACGCCACCCTGGACATGCTGGGTACCGCACGCAAGGTTGTCGTAACCAAGGATGAAACCACCATCGTTGAAGGTGCAGGCGACTCCGAGCAGATCGCAGGTCGTGTGACCCAGATTCGTTCTGAAATCGAAACCACCGATTCAGACTACGACCGTGAGAAACTGCAAGAACGCTTGGCCAAACTGGCCGGCGGTGTTGCGGTCATTCGTTCCGGTGCAGCAACCGAAGTTGAGCTGAAAGAACGTAAAGCTCGCATCGAAGACGCTGTCCGCAACGCCAAGGCGGCCGTTGAAGAAGGCATTGTTGCCGGTGGTGGTGTCGCACTGATCGCGGCCGCCCAGGAGGCTTTCGACAACCTCAAGCTAGAAGGTGACGAAGCCACAGGTGCCAAGATCGTCAAGATCGGTGTTGAAGCTCCGCTGAAACAGATCGCACAGAACGCTGGCCTCGAACCAGGCGTCGTTGTTGACCGCGTCAAGAAACTTCCTGCAGAAGAAGGTCTCAACGCTGCAACCGGCGAATACGTGAACCTGCTGGAAGCCGGTATCAACGACCCCGTCAAGGTTACTCGTTCCGCACTGGAAAACGCTGCATCGATTGCCGGTTTGTTCTTGACCACCGAAGCAGTCATCGCAGACAAGCCAGAACCAGTGGATCCTGCAGCTGCCGCTGGCGGCGGAATGGACCCAATGGGTGGCATGGGTGGCATGATGTAACACTGCTTGCCTAAGCTGCTTTCAAAGATCACAGTATCTTGGTTTTGCCCCGGTCATACGTGACCGGGGCAAAACCGTTAAACGCTGCGTGTGTTGTCCAGGGGCATGATCACCGGGATAGAATAGCCCCGAAGGAAAGGAAACCCACGTGAGCACATTTCTTCGCGCCGCTCGAAATATCACGGTCACCGCCGCAGCCCTTGGTGCAGCCGGCGTCTGGTATCGCAAACGTGCCGAACGACAAATGTCCTTACGTGCACAAACTGTATTGGTGACCGGTGCCGGTTCCGGTATTGGACGACTGTTGGCCATCGGTGCAGCGAAACGTCTGGCGGCGCACGTGGTCATATGGGATATCAACGAAGACTCTGCTCGAGCGGTGGCCGACGAGATACTTGCTCTCGGTGTGGACGCTTCTTACGATGTCGTGGACCTTGCCTCGAATGATTCAGTGGATCGTGCGGGCCAGGCGGTGCGAGATCGCATCGGCGGCATCGATTTTCTCATCAATAATGCCGGCATCGTCACCGGTAAAGCATTTTTAGACCAGGAGCATGATGATGTGGAACAAACGTTCCAGGTCAATACCCTGGCGTTGTATCGGGTCACCCGCCAATTTTTGCCCAATATGTTGCGCAACAAGTTTGGTTCCATCACGGTGATCGCCTCTGCAGCCTCGCTGACCGGTGTGGCGCGGCAGACGGACTACGCGGCGTCGAAATGGGGCGCTCACGGCTTTGCCGAGTCTCTGCGTGCAGAAATGCGGCACCAGGGCCACAACATCCACACACTTTCTGTACACCCGTTCTATGTGTCCACCGGCATGTTTGACGGCGCGAGCTCGCCAAACCCTTTACTACCCATCCTCGAGCCGGATGCGGTTGTGGCAACGATATTCCGCGCCTTGGAAGCAGGAAAGCATCAGATCGTGCTGCCTGCAACTGCAGCAACTGCTACGTGGTTGAAGATTTTGCCGGTGCCGGTGGCAGATCAACTACGTGACCTGTTGGGTATTAATTCGACCATGGATCATTTCACGGGGCGCCAGGACGCCCCACATTAGTCTTGAGCTTTGCCACCGCGCGGATACAGCTCAGACATAAGATTTCGACGTGCCGGGCGTTCCCAGCGTTTGCGCCCGGTCTGAGTATTGAAAATAGGATTCTGGGCTAGCATCCCACGTAAGAACCGCTCGCGGCCGGCAACGAAATCCGCGTCATCGACCTTGCCAAAATCCTGGCGGACGCCTTCGCGATACCGCTGATAGCCCCCGGGGTTGCGGGCCAGCACTTCCAGGTCTGCATCGCTGAGGACTTTGCCGCCGTGGTCGTCATCGTGGGGGTCGTGGGTAAAGGTCAATCGGATGAGCCGTGCTGTTTCCAGAATCTCCGGTCCGGGTACCCCGAGTTCCGGGAGGACGCGCTCTGCTAAGCGTGCCGAATCTTCTTCATCCTGCCCCGGGGGCAGTACCGGATCGGCCCGGTAAATTGCATCATGGAACCAGCCTGCCAGCTTGACTGCCCTGGGAAAGACGCCCATGGGCTCGCCCTGACGTTCGAGGTATTCGATGTTCTTGAGCACCGACATCAGATGCGTCAGATCGTGATAGTGCCTATGGTCTTCATCCCAACGTTCCAGCAGGGCATCACAGATAGGATCCCGTTCCAGCTCCGATGTATTGGGAAACAGACGGGCAAAGCGTTGGTGCAAGATCTTTTCGAGTTTGGATGAGCGCTCAGCAGCGGTGATCCGTAATCCAGATTTCACCAGCCGCCGGACGAGTTCCGAACCGGAGACTTCCTCGGCGCCGGCAGCAACAAGTTCCTCATACATGCTGACGGGCACGTCGTAGTGATCGCCGTCGAACGCGTTCGGTGCGATCCCCATGGCACGGGCAAATGCGTGCAGCTCTTCTAATGACTCATCGGACACTAGATGTGAGAACACGGTGCCGTGCGCGGGCCACCGTGCGGGATCGATTAAAACGGACATGACTACAGCCTACCCACCAAACCTGACACCTCGTGCGATCCCGGGCGACGAGGTGGAAGGTCGGTGGAATTTTTTAGCCGCGGAACATGGCTGCGTTCGCCTGTTCAGTTGTTTCGTATTGTTGTCCGGCATGCTGCATAGCATCGCGGATGGAGCGCAAGGATTCTTCAACACGTTGCTGCGTGCCGCGCCATTCGGTGACAACACCTTGGAAATTCGACGAGGCTTGGCCAACCCAGGACTCTTGGAGCTGGCGGAGGGCGGCGTCCATATTATTGACTTCGGCTTGGATGCGGTCTGCGGTTGATTGGACCCCATTCGCTTTGGCGAAGAGGTCTTGGACATCAATCTGTATACGGGCCATAACGGTGCTCCTTGGTAGACGTTTCATCACCGGATGTGATGCGGTGTGGCCAGCCTAAACACAGAGCCCGCACGGTGGAGCCCGCCGGTGACAGAGTGTGGATAACTATTCGTCTGGTGATTCGTCTGTGGAGAGGTCGTCATCGTCGCTGTCATCGTCGTCTTCTTCGGGGAGCGGGTGATAGGGGAGACGCACCACCATGGTTGCGCCGCCCCCGGGAGTTTCTTCGTGTCGCACACTGCCCTGGTGCTGACCCACGATGCCCGCCACAATGGCTAAGCCCAGCCCGCTGCCACCGGTGTCGCGGTGACGTGAGGTGTCGGCCCGGTAGAACCGTTGGAAGATCTTCTCTGCATCCTGTTGCGAAATGCCTGGGCCGTGATCCTGAATCTTGATGACAGACTCGGTGACCGGTCGTTGCGCGACACCCTCGTATGTCGTCTCGGTGCCCACGGCGATCTCAATGTTGGTGTCTTCAGGGGTATAGCGCAGCACGTTGGTCATGAGGTTGGAGATCACCTGGCGCACTCGGTTTGAATCACCAAGTGTGGGAGCTGGCTGGGGAGAAGAAGTGTCATCTAAGCCGATCAGCGAGATCTTGCGTCCCTGAGCTGTCGCTCGAGTGTCGACCACCAGATCCGAGGCTAATCCGAGCAGATCGATGGGCTTGGCTTCCATCGAGCGTTGTTCATCCAGACGTGCCAAGGTCAGGAGGTCTTCGACCAACTGAGTCATGCGCTTGGCTTCGGATTCGATGCGTCCCATGGCAGTTGACACATCATCGTCGGATGACAGTGCCCCGTGGCGGTAGAGCTCAGAAAAACCGCGAATAGTCACCAGCGGGGTGCGCAGCTCGTGGGATGCATCTTGGACGAATCGACGCATGCGCTCTTCAGATTCTTCGTTGGCCCGAAATGCGATTTCAATGTGCGCCAACATAGCATTCAACGAACGCGACAGGCGGCCTACCTCAGTGTCAGGGGCACCGGAAGGCACTCGCTTCGACAAATCGCCGGCGGCAATACCAGCTGCCGTGCGTTCAACCCGGTTGAGCGGCCTAAAGGAAGTGGTGACAAGACCGTAAGCGAACACGGTGACGACGAGTGTGGCCAGAAACCCGATGGTAATGACCAGGGTGGTGACGCGTTCGACGGACTGTTCAACGGGGGCAAGCGGCAGCGCGATGGCGACGGTGCCGCTATCGGACTCTAAACGGTAGATCTGCACGCGCCACTGATTCGTCGGGTCTGCGCGGCCGGGGACGACGAAGGCATTGGAACCGTGTTCTGCCGCTTGCTGAGCAGTCAACGGTTTAATATCGGGCACATCGGATCCGTCGGCGTGGATACGCGAGACCAAGTTACCCTCGTTGTCCCATGACTCCCCATAGAAACGCACAATGGTCTGTTGGAAACTGCCGGTGTCATAGGGCCCAGCTGACCCCATAGAGGTCAGGAACATGGAAACGTTGTGCCGGTTGGAGAAGATATCGTCGTCAATTTGGCGCACGAGCTCTTGTCGGTACATCGAAGCTGTCAGCAGGGCGGTGGTGGCCACGGTAATAGCCATCAGTACCCCGGTGATGAGGGTAAGTTGGGTGCGCAGCGAGATAGCCCGCCATTGGCGGGCTATCCATTGCAGGGGTTTTGGCGTTGCCATTTAGCGTTTGTCTTGGGTCCTCAGCAGGTACCCGACGCCGCGTTTGGTGTGAATCATCTTCGGACGATCGTCCACATCGATCTTGCGGCGCAGATACGAAATGTAGGATTCTACGATCGAGGCGTCGCCGTTGAAATCGTATTCCCACACGTGATCCAAGATCTGTGCTTTGGACAGCACACGGTTGGGGTTCATCATCAAATAGCGGAGCAGTTTGAACTCGGTGGGGGATAGATCAATGATGTCACCGGAGCGACGCACCTCGTGCGCATCGTCATCGAGTTCTAGGTCATCAACCACCATGATCGCGTCGTCATCTTCTGCCGGCGCAGTACGGCGCAGCACGGCACGAATGCGAGCCACGACCTCATCGAGACTAAACGGCTTGGTCACGTAGTCATCGCCACCCACTGTCAGACCGGTGACTTTGTCTTCGGTCTCATCACGGGCGGTGAGGAACACCACCGGAAAGTGTCGTCCGGTGGCGCGGAGTTTACGGGTCACGGTGAATCCGTCCATATCGGGCAACATGACGTCGAGTACCGCCAGATCCGGATGATGGGCCTCTGCAGCTTCGAGCGCTTCGCGGCCATTGGCAGCGGCCACGACTTCGAAACCGGCGAAGCGTAGAGAGGTTGAGAGTAGCTCGCGGATGTTTGGTTCGTCATCAACGACTAAGAGTTTTGCTTCAAAAGATTGCGACGTCATAGTGCCATTCTAAAAAAACTAACCTGAAAGGTACCTGTGTGCCAACTGGATGAACCGCTATGCGAGCTGTCGTTTGCGACGTACCAAGATGTTGCCGACTAACGAAACCAGTAGCAAAAGGAAGCCGGTCGGGAACGCGAGTAACGCCAACCAGAACAACCAGATCGCGGGGGTCACCCCGGCAAAGTAGTACGCCAGCACGCCGATCAGGGCGAGGAAAGAGATCACTACAATAGACACACCGATCCACAAAACGGTGGTGATCCAGGTGGGCATCGCGTCGAGGTTTCGGTTTTCTTGTGTGGTCATGGAAGTATTCTACGCTTGCAGCTCATGGCCGGTTCCTTTGAGAATGGTATTGAGCAAATCGCGCTATACTGCCACCTATAGGCTTTGAGGGTTCCCGTAACCGCACGCAGAATAACGTGTGCGACGGGAACCCTTTGTGAATGATGTACGTGACAAAGGAAATGACGAGTCATGCCAACCGGCAGAATAAAATTTTACGATCACAATAAGGGCTTTGGTTTTTTGACCTCCGACGACGGCGATGACATCCATCTGCCGGCCTCAGCTCTGCCCGAAGGCGTCACCCAGTTGCGTCCGGGCACCCGTGTGGAATTCGGTATTGCTGATTCCCGGCGTGGGCCCCAGGCCCTGTCGGTCGAATTGATCGACAAATTGCCATCGGTGGTTCGCGCTACGAGACCAAAAGCCCAGGAAATGGCCGCGATCGTCGATGACCTGATCAGCATGTTGGATTCGGCTTCGAATGGGCTTCGTGCCGGCCGTTACCCGGCTTCCAAACAGGCCGAGCAGATGGCCGTCATTATGAGAAAGGTGGCTGATGCTTTCGATGCCTAACGTCGACGAAGATACCTCAACCATGACCGGGCCCGTCCACCCGACCTTCGGGCCACCGCGGACACCAGCCCGGAAGCCACGGGTTGATGCAGTGTTAGCCGAATCAACCGATCTGGCGCAATCTGCACTCATGGATTTTGCAGACGAGATGGAGATTGGT
This sequence comes from Yaniella soli, assembly GCF_054782375.1. Classification (NCBI taxonomy): domain Bacteria; kingdom Bacillati; phylum Actinomycetota; class Actinomycetes; order Micrococcales; family Micrococcaceae; genus Yaniella; species Yaniella soli. Next base: position 10,754 of record NZ_BAAGSP010000027.1, on the reverse strand, counting down.
GATCACATCGGTGTCACCGCCGATGACGAGCGTTTAGTCACCCACCGCTTTGCTTCGCGAGTACGTGGCTATCGTGGCTGGGAATTTTTCGCGACACTCGCCCGTGCTCCGCGGTCAAAAGTGATTACGGTTTGCGAAACCGGCATGCTGCCCGGCGACGAGGCCATGCTGGCTCCAGCGTGGGTGCCGTGGATGGATCGCGCTTCTGAAGAAGAACGCATTCGTTTGGACGCGATCGCCGCTGGTGAGGATCCCGCGAAAGCCCTCGAGGCAGCTGGTTATGGTGCCCCGGAGACTGAAGAAGCTCCCGCTGAGCAACAGCAGCAGGCTCCGGAAGATGAGCAGGGGGAAAAGAGTAAGCAGGCTCGTCGGGATGCGAAGCGTCGTCGTGCCAAGAAAAAAGCCGCGAGCCAGAAGAAGAACAAGAAATCTGGCGGAAATAAGGTTTCGAAAGCTTCGAAGTCGAAAAAATAACGGCTCCACAACGCTGAACATACTGAAGGGGGCGCCGAAAATCGGCGCCCCCTTCAGTATGTCACCACGTGTGCGTTAGAGCCGGTCGACCACGTAGTCGATGCAAGCGGTCAACGCCGACACATCTTCTGGATCGATGGCAGTGAAGGTCGCAATACGCAGCTGATTGCGACCCAACTTGCGGTACGGCTCGGTGTCGACGATGCCATTGGCGCGCAGGATTGATGCCACAGACGCGGCATCGACTCGGTCATCAAGGTCAATCGTGACGATCACTTGGGAACGGTCATCCGGATTGGTCACGAACGGGGTGGCATAGCTGGAGGCCTCAGCCCAGTTGTAGAGACGGTCCGAAGAATCTTTGGTGCGCGCAGTGGCAAAATCTAGGCCGCCGTTGGAGTTCATCCACTTCAGCTGCTCATCCAGCATGATCAACGTGGCCAGCGCGGGCGTGTTATACGTTTGGTGCTTGGCTGAGTTATCGATGGCCGTTTTGAGATTCAGAAAATCCGGTACCCAACGGTCAGATGCTGCGAGCTCTTCGGCACGTTCAATGGCTGCAGGTGAGAATAATCCCAGCCATAGGCCCCCGTCGGACGCGAAGTTTTTCTGCGGTGAGAAGTAGTAGACATCAGACTCGGTGACATCAACGGGCAAACCACCAGCGCCGGAGGTGGCGTCGATGAGGACCAGCGAGTCGTCATCGGCACCGTCAACGCGATGGACGGGTGCTGCAACGCCGGTTGAGGTTTCATTGTGTGGCCACGCATACACATCGATGCCAGTTTCAGCGCGGGGTACCGGGCGGGTGCCGGGGTCAGCCTGCAAGATGATCGAATCGTCGAGGAATGGCGCACTGTTGGTGGCTTTGGCGAATTTTGACCCAAATTCTCCAAAGGACAGGTGCTGTGCCTTATTGCGGATCAGACCAAAGGCGGCGGTGTCCCAGAACGCTGTGGCCCCTCCAACACCCAGGACCACACGAAAGTCCCCCGGCGCGCTGAACAACTGCGTGATGCCTTCCTGGACGGAGGCAACAAGATTCTTGACGGGCGGCTGGCGGTGCGACGTACCCAACAGATCAGCCCCCGCCGCAGCGACGGCCCGGGAAAGTTGCGTGCTGACCTTTGAAGGGCCGGCACCGAAGCGTCCATCTAGGGGTTTAAGGTTCTCTGGGATTTCGATGGCCGGTACGGTCATGGCTACTCCTTGTCCAAAGGCTGCAGGTTACGTCATCCATTGTGGACTGTGAAGAGCCCGGAACAACATACTAAGCCGACATATGACTTGTTTTTGTCAGGATTGTGGCGAATGTGACAGCCTGGCGCGAAGCCTGTGGATACATTCTGGCTACATTGAGATTGTGAACGTATGATAATTGTGGATTATTAGTCCAGCGATACAGGTCGCAAATGCAGACGAAGGAACGTGGGCAGTGACGGATCTCATTGATACAACGGAAATGTACTTACGTACCATCTACGAATTGATGGAAGAAGGAATCGCGCCGTTGCGTGCGCGCATTGCCGAGCGTTTAGAGCATTCCGGCCCGACGGTCTCGCAAACCGTAGCGCGTATGGAGCGTGACGGATTACTCCACGTCGCCTCAGATCGTCGGCTAGAGCTGACCGAAGAAGGCCTCAATGCCGCTGCGACAGTGATGCGAAAACACCGGCTAGCCGAGCGTTTATTAGCCGATGTCATTGGTTTGGACTGGCCCTACGTGCATGACGAGGCCTGCCGGTGGGAGCATGTGATGAGTGATCAGGTAGAAGCCCGCCTTATGGACCTACTCGACTCACCGTCGAACTCACCGTTTGGTAACCAGATCCCACTGTTGGAGGAACTCGGCGGACCATCGACTGGTCTTGAACCGGCACTCTATGAGGGCGAGTCGCTGACCATTGCCTTGGAAGAGCCGGGGCACTTTGAAGTCAAGGTGCTCACCGAAGCGATCCAAACCGATCCAGAATTATTGACGCAATTCGCTGCTGCCGGCATTCAACCCGGAGCGGTGCTCGCTGCAGAATCGGCCGACGGTTACGTTGCTGTGCGCATGATCGAACGTGGCCCAGTGCTGCCGGGAGATGTGCAGGATGTTTCTGATCTCGGACTCGAGATTTCTGAAGACACGGCAGCCCACGTTCGCGTTGTCCGAGTTAAGTAATCAATTCGTGATCTACCGGGTCTACGCGGGTGGGTTGCACCGTTGAAAACGCCACTCCGACACACAAATATCACAGGATGTTATATTAATTTTTCCGCATGAACATGCCGAGGTAGGCGAATTTATGTGCGGTTTGGTCACTGAGTCGTTATCTGAACGTGACATTTCGTTTCAGTTCTACTAAGCTGACTCTCGGTGTTCATGAAAGATCATTTTGAGCACCGGTCACCAGTTTGCTTGTGTACTCCGCGGCTGGTTGGCAAAACATAGCAGTTGTACAAATTGTTCATGGCGGAGTCGGGCCACAAGCCATAAGGCACATGAGAGAGGTAACCCAAGTGTCGCAGCGCATTTCAACTGCACGTCACCGTGCTACTCCTGTAAAGGGCGCAACGCTAGACGCCATGACCCAGACCATTGGTCGCTCGGGTCGTCAGGCCGCAGTCATTGCAGTAGCTTCCGGTATGGTGCTCGCTGTACCACCAGCAGCCAACGCTGCTCCTGTGCAGACTGATCGTGAAACATCAACTCTGCCAGCCACAAACTTTAAGCTGGAGCGCACCTCCCGCAACGCTGACGTCATCACCGCAGATTCCGTCAGCTTGGATCTGGGCCGTGCTGATCTTGAATCCACTCCAGCGCCTGAACCAGAACCTGAGCAGGATCTCACCCCGGTAACGCAGGAAACTGCAGACCAAGAGTCCAGCCAGACCGAAACAGAAGAAGCTGAAACTCAAACCGACGCAGACACCGAATCTCAGAGCGAGACGCAGACCGCCTCGGCCACTGAAGAAACTCAGGCAGAACCTGAAACCTCGGGTTCCGGTTCGCTCAGCGGTGTCGTATCAGCCGCCTACTCCGGTGTGGGCACGCCATACGTATGGGGCGGCAAAGGACCGGGCGGCTGGGACTGCTCCGGTTTCGTTGCCTGGGCCTATGCACAGGCCGGTATCAACATTCCGTCCAGCACCTCGGCAATCCGGGGCTCCGGACAGTTTGCTCGGACTTCCAGCCCACAGCCCGGCGACCTCGTCTTCCAAAACGGCGGATCCCACGTCGGCATTTATGTCGGTAACGGCCAGATGATCGGTGCACAGAACCCATCGACCGGCACCATCCTGCACGACGTCACCCGTAACCCACTCATGGGCTACTACACCTACACCGGCTAGGTCTCTACCTCGTACAACTGCACAACTTAGGTCTCTCCTGAAAACAGGAGGGACCTTGTTGTGTTTAACAGAAAGCGCCACCTACGTGACACAACACCTCCCAGCATGGGCCAACGAACTCCTCGCCTCCCTCGAGATCGACCCGGTCGAAGTCGATCTCGAAACACTCAACAGGATCGCAGCCACGGTCGATGACGGGCCGAGTCAAGCTCACTTGCTAATAGGGTTCATCGCAGGCTACGCCGCTGGCCTCGCAGAAGGCGGCGGTATGGCTGACTTCGATCGCGCCCACGCAGCATCGGTGCGCTTCATGCGCAAGCACGTGGTGGGGGAATAGCCTGCCCGTTTTGCTGTTGTACTCAGGAGACTTGAAGGAAAAGGAATACAACTCGATGAGTATGAATCATGCCGGCTGGGCTGCCCTCGGTGGTATGCGTCGAAGTACAGAACAACAAGCCCTCACAGCAGGAACCATTCGACGCGCCTGGTCGTTCATTGCACGGTATCGCACCCTACTCATTGTCTATCTCGTGGTGTCAGCACTAGGCGCCGTGCTGACCGTTGTTTCACCAATTCTCGCCGGTTACGTCGTCAATGCCATCGTCGATGGCTCTGATGTCAGCGTCGTGGTTCGTCTTGCCCTGCTCATCGCCGGTGTGGCCATCGCAGAAGCTATCCTCAACGTCATCTCGCGCTGGCAGTCGGCCTCCCTGGGCGAGCGCACGATCTATGATCTGCGTACGATGGTGTTTGATCACGTCCAAAAAATGCCGGTCGCGTTCTTTACTCGGGCCCGAACTGGTGCCCTGGTATCACGGTTAAATAACGACGTGATTGGTGCACAGACTGCCATCGCGAGAACACTACCCACCCTGGTGATGAACATCGTCACTCTGGCGGTCACCTTGGTCGTCATGCTGACAACCTCTTGGCAGATTACGTTAGTGTCGCTGATTCTACTGCCGGTCTTTTTACTCCCGGCTCGGTCTATTGGGGCACGCATCGCCAATCAAACACGTGAACGAGCCAAGCGCAATGCGGCCATGGGCGATCAGATGACTGAACAATTCTCTGCTCCCGGTGCCACGTTGGTCAAGCTCTTTGGTGAACAGCACTACGAATCCGATATGTTTTCCACCCGAGCCGACAGTGTTCGGGCCTCCGGGGTCCAGATCAGCGTGTGGACGTCTGTGTTTATGACCATGCTGACATTGGTATCGGCGTTGGCCCTGGCGGCGGTCTATGGCCTTGGTGGCTATCAGGCGCTGTCCGGGAGCCTCAATGCAGGCGATGTCGTCACTATGGCACTGCTACTCACACGGCTCTATACTCCACTGACCGGCTTGGCGACCGCACGTGTCGAACTCATGAGTGCTCTGGTGTCATTCGAGCGGATATTCGAGGTGCTTGATCTCAAGCCCATGATCACTGACCCAGAGACGCCCAAAGCCATTCCAGCCGGGGGAGTTCGTATCGAATTTGATGACGTTGATTTTCAATATCCGGCTGCCTCGGAAGTGTCATTAGCGAGTCTCGAGGAAGCTGCAGTATTAGACAGTAGAGCATCAGATCAAGTGTTGCACGGGCTAAACTTCACAGTGCATCCAGGCCAGACCGTGGCCCTGGTGGGTTCCTCGGGCGCTGGCAAATCCACCATCGCCAACCTCGTCTCCCGTCTCTACGACGTGACCGGCGGTTCCATCAAACTCAACGGTGTCGATTTGCGCGATGCAGCTGCCAAGGACATTCACAACCGTGTCGGCATGGTGACCCAGGACTCTCATCTGTTCCACACTTCCATCCGCGACAACCTGACCCTGGGACACCGAGACGTTAGCGATGACAAAATTTGGGAGACCCTGCAACACGCCCGACTCGCTGAAGTTGTCGGTGAGATGCCAGAAGGTTTAGACACCATTGTGGGCGAGCGTGGCTACCGGTTGTCCGGAGGTGAGCGGCAGCGCCTGGCGATCGCACGGTTGCTCGTCGCGGCTCCTGAAGCGGTGATCCTGGATGAAGCAACAGCGTCACTGGATTCCACGAGTGAAGCTGCGGTGCAACAAGCGTTAGACGACGCCCTGGAAGCACGGACGGCGCTGGTCATTGCGCACCGGTTGTCAACCGTGGTCAAAGCTGACCAGATTCTGGTGATAGAAGACGGCCGCATCCTCGAACGAGGTACGCATAAGCAATTGCTAGCATCCAGCGGCCGATATGCTGAGCTCTACACAACACAGTTCCAACAATAAAACCTGACGGAGAACTCGCGATGAATGCCGAAGATATGTGGGACGAACGGTATAACGAAGCCGATCAAATATGGTCTGGAAACGTCAATGCTGCCGTTGCCGATGTGGTCTCAGACCTGGAACCGGGTACGGCGTTAGACATCGGTTCTGGCGAAGGCGCCGATGCGATCTGGTTAGCCCAACGCGGTTGGCAGGTGACCGGCCTGGATATTTCTCGCGTCGCGGTTCAACGGGCTGCTCAAGCTGCCGATGCCGCGGGGCTGTCAGCTGGCCGCGCTCACTTTGTCGTCGCAGACGTGACCAATTGGCAGACTGAAGATACGTATCAGTTGGTCACGGCAACGTTCTTACACTCCCAGGGTGCCTTTGATCGGGCCGGGGCGCTGCATGTGGCCAGAGATTTGGTGGCCCCGGGAGGTTACCTGCTGGTGATTTCGCACGCCGAATTCCCACCATGGGCAATTGCTCGTCACCAAGCAGAAGGACATGACCACGAGCATGACGCGACCACCCCGGCATCAGAATTGGAGCTTTTGCAGTTGGACTCCGATCAATGGAACGTTGAGTTAGCAGAACTGCGCTCGCACGAAGCGACTGGTCCAGAAGGGGAGCAGGCAACGCTGCGTGACACGGTCGTGTTGGTCCGTCGCCGAAGCGAATAACCGAGCCACTGGGATGGTGTTGGCTTACTCTGACCAGGCGTTGTTGCGAATCACTTCCACAAAATCTCCGCGTTGGAAGCCGGGGAGGAAGTGTTCCAGCACGTCAGCTTTGACATTGCCGAACGTGGTTTCTGGGCGATCTTTGAGACCATTGGTGAACGCAGCCAGAATTTGATTCTTGAAATCCGGGCGTGGGTGGGCGTCGATGACAGCCTGGCGTTGTTCGTCTGTGATGGTGTCATAGCCGATACCCAGAACATCGAGTTCCACTCCGCGCGTCACCAGGGCCACTTCGGCTTCCATATGCAGCGGAATCTCAGGGGTCGTGTGCAGTGCAATCGCGGCCCATACGGTGTCGGCCGCGTCCTCATCGATGCCATATTCGGTCAAGAACTTGCGGGCAACATCAGCCGCGTCAATTTCGAACCGCTGATCGGTTCGACGGTATGTTTCAGTAAGCCCCAGGTCGTGGAACATAGCTCCGATGTAGAGTAACTCGGCGTCGTATCGTATGCCCTCATCCATGCCGCGCAGCGAACCAAAGAGGAAGACTCGACGTGAGTGGTCAAAGATCAGATCATTTGCCACGTCGCGTACCAGAGCCGTGGCGTCTTGTGTCATCTTGCTGTCGGGGATGGTCACACCGGCGATCGTTTCAGCCATGATTCGGTCCTGCCTCTCGTCTGCGTTCTGAGGGGTTGCTCTTTCCATGCTCGCAGAGTCTGGGCGGTCGTGGCTATGCTCGTGGCGCTCAGCCTGCGACACGATATAGGTAACAGCGTTTGGACAAAAAAGTGCGCGACCTCGAAAGGTCGCGCACTTGGGTTCATCGCCTACTGTTATTCGGAAGTTGGTTTCAGCGTGCCATCAGATTTAGTGATGAAGGAACGGAGGAACCACTGGAAGAGTTCGAGTCCACGGGTCACTTCAACGAGGACGTCTTCGGTGACGGGATCGACTTTGCCGGTTTCTGCAATGGCATTGCGGAAGTCTTGGATGACCCCGGTGTAGACATCATTGAGAGCGGAAATGTGGGCGAGGTTCGAACCCCGGTCCAGTGGGTAATCTTCCCAATCACGGCCGGTGACAATTGCACCCGGGGTGCCCTTTGGCGATGCACCCATGGTCGCAATGCGCTCAGCAACCAGGTCTGCCCAGCCGCGTACTTCGTTAACCTGTGGATCCAACATTTCGTGAACCGAAATGAACTCTGGTCCCACAACATTCCAGTGTGCGTGTTTGAGCGTCAAATGGAGATCGTTGAGCGCATGGAGACGCATCTGGAGAACATCTGTTACTCGGTGGCTGTCTTCTGCTTCCATGCCTGGAACAGTGTAGTCTGCGTAGTTTTCAGTCATCATGAACCTTTCTGCTGCTGACGCTAGCAATCTGCCATGTCATGGCTACGAGGAGTCTTGGCATACAGCCTTGCTCGTAGTATCTACTCAACACCTTGCACAGCATTCGTGCAACGTATGTGAGCCTCACCTAAAAGAATGTACAGCGATTTTTAAGGTTCCACATGGCGCGTCTCACGTTGGGCTTTTCCAATCGGGCCGAGGTGGGTGTGGGTGAACGGGCCAAGCTTCAGGCCAAAACCCAAAGCGCGGTCTACGGCAACATGGAAGCCCCAACAGGCAGCGAGCAGCATGAGCCAGTCGGCACTCACGTCACTAAGATGCGTCACGGCCCAAACGATAATCAACACGGCCGGGGCTGTGTAGTTGTGCACCAGGTTGTAGCAGAACGCGCCTACCCTGTCGTTGACCAGGTAACCCAGGGCTGAGAGGTCGAAGGCAAGGAAGGCCAGCAGTAGCACCCACCACAATTGGCTCCAGACCACCAAGGCCACGAGGAGTCCGATTGCGATCAGCGCGTTCTCGGCCCGTTGCCACCTCGAGACATGGTCTTGCATGTGTTCTTCCACCGTGGAACTCCTTGCTTGGCCTTCACAGGCCCCATCCGAGGAGCTCAGAAGTTTTTTGGCCAGTCTCGAACGATGTTATCCAGCTGTTGTTCGAAAAGGAAGGTTCTCAAGGCATCCAAACATCGCTCAATCGTGAAGGTTGTGATCTGCCCAGTAATGCACAGCATCCCGCACAAATTGCGGTCCAGCCGGCGAGACTCTGTTGTAGTTTGCGGCGAAGCGCTCATCATCTACATACATCTGCACAATGCCTTTGACCTGCTCCTTTGACGGGCCTTCGTTCTCAAATGTGGCGCCGAGCCAATTCACGTGTTTTGCTGCGATCTCCTGTGCTTGGTCTGATTCCGGTGACACGTCAGCAGCAATGACACGATCCCAGGCACTATTCAATTCTTCGACCTGTTGTCTAAACTCCTGTTGGCCCTCGGTGCTCAAGCCAGACCACCACGCATTGGAACGGTCGGCGGCGTCATCGCCCCAGCGTTCGCGCACTTCGGCATCGTATTTCGTGTGATCAAATCCCTCAAACATATTCTTCGACATAATCGGCCGTCCATCCTCTAGTGCTGCGATCGTGGTCTCCACGGATCGCATTTGGGTGTCTATTCGTTGTTTTTCGACCAGCAGCCGTGCACGGTGGCTCCGCAGAGCATCGACATCACTTGCCTGACCTTCCAGGACGTCGGCAATATCAGTCAAGGGCATGCCGAAGTCACGCAGCAATAAAATACGCTGCAATCGGATTAGGCGCGCTTGGTCGTAATAGCGGATGTCACCGTGTCCGGTTCGGCTTGGTACAAGCAGGTCAATCTGGTCGTAGTACCGCAAGGTACGCGAAGTGATTCCGGTAGCTTCCACTACTTGGTGAATTGACCACTCCATGCGGTCTCCTTCGTCGCTTTGGGCACAAGACTGTTCTACGGGTTGACGCTGGGTCAACCGCAAGCCGAGAACGTTTTCCCCTCAGTGCATCGACGACGAATGGTGAATATCGAAGCGACATCGTGGCGAACTCGTTGACGGGGATACCTTGCTGGGCGTGGAACGCTCCAGTGGCCAAAGGATTATGCGAAAGCCAGGCTGACGCGATATTTCGATGAGTGCCGCCGATACGATTCGAACGCGCGACGGTAGGTCACTTTGGGATACACGCGTGCGGTATTAGCCGTTTACCTTGGGTTGCTCAGCTTGGACACGACGGTTGTGCTGCACATTGAGAATGACAGCCGGGGTGGCCCCAGCGATGACAAGTAGGAACGACCAAAAACCGAGCCGTTCTGCCCACGCAAGAGAAGAAGCCAGCAACAGAAAGAGCGCGATAGCGCGGTAGACGTAGATCTCACCTGGATGATTTCTTGGTCTGCCGAAGAACTGTGGGATTTTCTCATCAGGGTTAGCCCTGCGCATCTGCTGTAGAGAAACGGCAAACAACACAGTACCAGCTAGCCACACTAAACTCGCTAAAGACAGGTTATCCATGCAGACAGTCCACATCATTGGATGGGTTGGGAGCAAGTATCTTCGGCTAGTTAGTCACCGGTTCCTGGACGCAAGCGAAGTGAATCGTCCTTGGTTTGATGGAGGGTGTGCCAGATATTCCGGAAGGATAAGCTGATTGGACTATGGCCAATTATAAATACCCTCAAGAATTACGTGAGCGAGCTACTCGGTTGTGTCTCGAGGCTCGTCGCGATCCCGAGACGCATAATGGTGCAGTTGCCAGGATCGCCAATCAAGTTGGTGTGCATAAAGAAGCGCTGAGATCGTGGGTCAAAAAGGCCGAACAAGAGCAGTTACCGGTCGAGGATGAAGACGCTCAGGCGGTGATCCGTCGCCAGGCCAAAGAGATTCGTGAGCTGCAGACCTCATTAGATATTTTGACTTCAGCGACAGCGTTTTTCGGCAAGGCGGAGTTCGACCGCCGACTGAAGTGATCGTCGCGTTCATCGACGAGCACCGTCATCGATGGGGAGTCGAACCGATCTGTTCTGCCCTGAAACACCAGCTGGGTATCAGTATCGCCCCATCAACCTATTACGCCTCGAAGAACCGACCACCCAGTGCTCGCGCCCAACGCGACGCTGTGCTGAAGGAACAGATCAT